>JBFELD010000076.1:0-8744 GCA_041552375.1 Kiloniellaceae bacterium
GCACCCTCGCCGTCCTGCGGAGTTGCCAGGGGGCGGGTATAGCGGCACTCGGGATAGGTCGAGCAGCCGATGAAACCGCCGTTGCGGCCAAAGCGAATACCGAGCCGGCCATCTGCGCAGGAGGGGCATTGCCGGGGATTGCCGTCGGGCTTTTCGGGATCTTCGGGAAAAAAGTGCGGACCCAGCTCCTCATCGATGGCATCGATCACGGAGGCGATGGACAAACCCTTGGTCTCGTCGATGCGAGCGCTGAAGGCGCGCCAGAACTGATCGAGCACCTTTTTCCAATCGACCCGTCCGGCGGCGATGTTGTCGAGCTGTTCTTCAAGGTCGGCGGTGAAATTGTACTCTACGTAGCGCTCGAAGAAGCTGGCCAGGAAGGCGGTGACCAGGCGCCCGCGATCCTCGGGCAGGAAGCGGCGCTGCTCTAGGCGCACATAGTCGCGGTCCTGCAACACCTGGAGGATCGAGGCATAGGTCGAGGGGCGGCCGATGCCCAGCTCTTCCATTTTCTTGACTAGGCTGGCCTCGGTATAGCGCGGCGGTGGCTGAGTAAAATGCTGCTGCGGCTCGACAGCGCGCCGCTCGGCCCGCTCGCCGTCGCTCAGCGCGGGCAGACGCCGGTCCTTGCCATTCTGGTCGGCCGTGCCGTTGTTGGCGTCGTCGTGGCCCTCCTGATAGAGCTTGAGGAAGCCATCGAAGGCGACGGACGATCCGGTCGCGCGCAGCTCCGCCGTGGTGCCGTCGACGGCGATGCGCGCGGAGACCTGATCGATCTCCGCGCTCGCCATCTGGCTGGCCACGGCGCGTTTCCAAATCAGCTCGTAAAGCCGTTTTTCCTCGTGGCTCAGGGCACGAGCGACATCCTGGGGACGGCGGGCCGGGTCGGTCGGCCGAATGGCCTCATGGGCCTCCTGCGCGTTCTTCGACTTCGAGCGATAGATCCTGGGGCTTGCCGGCAGGTAGCCGTCGCCGTAGCCGGCGGCGATGGTCTCGCGCATGGCGGCGATGGCTTCGCCCGAGATCTGCACGCCGTCGGTTCGCATGTAGGTTATGAGGCCCACCGTCTCGCCACCGAGATCGACGCCCTCGTATAGCTTTTGCGCCAGACGCATGGTCCGCGAGGCGGCGAAGCCGAGCTTTCGCGAGGCCTCCTGCTGCAGGGTCGAGGTGGTGAAGGGTGGGTAGGGATTGCGCTTGGTGCGCTTGCGCTCGACCTCGGCGACGGTGAAGTCGGCGGCGGTGCGCAGACGGTCGGCGGCCTGCTCGGCGGCGGCCGTGTTGCCGAGGGCGAACTTCTCGAGCTTATGCCCATCGAGATGGGTCAGGGTGGCCCTGAAGGGGGCCCCGTCGGCATTGGCCAGCCCGACCTCGATCGTCCAGTATTCCTGGGAGCGGAAGGTCTCGACCTCCGCCTCTCGGTCACAGATCAGGCGCAGCGCTACCGATTGCACCCGCCCGGCCGAGCGGCTGCCCGGCAACTTGCGCCAGAGCACCGGCGAGAGGGTGAAGCCGACCAGATAGTCGAGCGCGCGCCGGGCGAGATAGGCTTCCACCAGCTCGCTGTTGAGATCGCGCGGATGAGAAAAGGCGTCCAGCACGGCGTTGCGGGTGATCTCGTTGAAGACGACGCGTTTGATTTCCTGATCGGTCAGAATCTTCCGCCGTTTCAGCTCCTCGACGATGTGCCAGGAGATGGCCTCACCCTCGCGGTCGGGGTCGGTGGCCAGGTAGAGCCGGTCGCTCCTCTTGAGTGCCTCGATGATCGACTTGAGCCGCTGCTCGCCGCGTCCGTCGACCTCCCAGGACATGGCGAAGTCCTCGCCCGGCCGCACCGACCCATCCTTGGCGGGCAGGTCGCGGACGTGCCCATAGCTGGCGAGGACCTCGTAGTCTTGGCCGAGGTATTTGTTGATCGTTTTGGCCTTGGCCGGGGACTCGACGATGACGACGTTCATGATCTTCTGCTCACAAGCCCGTGCAGTCCATGTCGGCTTCCGATGGGTCCGGCGGCTCAGCTCTCGTCTTACGACCCCTTGCCTTCGGGGTGATAGACCAGGGCGACACCGTTGCCCGGATGCCTTTCGATCCGCCCGGCCAACTCGAGTTCGAGCAGGACCGTATGGACGATGGGGGCAGACAATTGGCATTGCCGGATCAGTTCGTCAACACCAAGGGGCGAGGGACCCAGCATTTCGATGATCGTTTTTCGGCCGTCGGTGAGCGCCGTCTCGTCGGGCGCGGCCGCCTCGCCAGGCTCGAAGTCCCGCCTATCGCCCTCGCCCAAGGGGCTTGCGGTCATTGGTCTCAAGACCTCGATGACCTCCTCAGGTGTCTGGACCAACATAGCCCCCTGCTTGATCAGTTGATTGCAGCCTTGCGCCCTCGGGTCGAGGGGAGAGCCAGGGATTGCGAAGACCTCGCGGCCTTGTTCCATGGCCAGGCGCGCGGTGATCAGCGAGCCCGATCTTGGCGCCGCTTCGACCACGACGACGCCGAGTGCCATGCCTGAGATGATCCGGTTGCGGCGGGGAAAGTGACGGGCTTGCGGCTGTGTGCCTGGGGGAAGCTCGGCGAGGATGACGCCCTGGTCACCGATGGCGGCCTGTAGGGATTCGTTCTCGCGCGGGTAGACGACATCGATGCCGCCGGCGACGACCGCCGCGGTCCCGCCTCCCAGGGCGCCGCGATGAGCGGCCGCATCGATGCCCCGGGCCAGGCCCGAGACCACGAGGTAGCCCTCCTCGGCGATGTGACGGGCGAAGTCCTCGGCCAAACGTCGCCCATTGGCCGAGGCGTTGCGCGCGCCCACCATCGCGACCGCGGGGCGTTGCAGCAGGTGAGTGTTGCCTTGAACGGCGATCAGCGGTGGCGCGTCGTCGACCGCGGCCAAAGCTGCCGGGTAGTCGGGCTCGCAAAAGGCGAGCAGTTGCGCGCCGATCTGGGCCAGTTGCTCGATCTCACGCTCGGCGGTGCTCTGCGCGCAGATGGAAAGCGGTCTCAGCCGGCCACCCCGACGGGCCAAGGCAGGCAAGGCCTCGAGCGCCGTCTCGGCATCGCCGAAACGGATCAGCAGCTGTCTGAAGGTAATCGGTCCGACGTTCTCGGAGCGGATGAGCCGAAGACAGGCCAGTCGCTCCTCGTTGGTCAACATACGCGAAGATGTACTCATCAGCCGAGGGTGCTGGGATAATCGCTATCCGGTCAAGCATTTTCCCGCATTGCGGGCCCTCGTTGACTAGTCCTTCCGTGAGCGGCCGATGCGCGGCTCTTCTCCCGTGATCAGACGGCGGATGTTGGCGAGATGGCGCGACCAGATCAAGGCCGCGAGGACCGCCGTCATCTCGACCAACTGCAGGTCCTTGGCGATCCACCAAGCGAAGAGGGGCGCCGAGGCGCAGGCCACCAGTGCGGCCAGCGAGGAGAAACGGAAAATTATGGCGGTAACGAGCCAGGCGAGGCAGGCGGCGGCGCCGACAGCCGGTTGCAAAGCGAGCACGACGCCCAAGGTAGTGGCCACGCCCTTGCCGCCGCGAAATCGAAGCCAGACGGGAAAGAGGTGGCCGAGGACGGCCCCCAGTCCGGCCATGAGGGCCATGTCCGGGCCCCAAAAGGCCTTCGCCACGAGGACTGCTGCCGCGCCCTTGCCGCCATCGAGCAAGAGCGTCAGGGCCGCCAAGTCCTTGCGGCCGGTGCGCAGCACATTGGTGGTGCCGATGTTGCCCGAGCCGATACGCCGGATATCGCCGAGGCCGGCCAGCCGCGTCAGCAGCAAGCCGAAGGGCACGCTACCGAGGAGATAGCCGCCCAGAAGAGCCGCGCTCAGATAGGGCCAAGCATGCTGCCATGAAATCGGATCAGGCATTCAAGCACTCCTCCTCGGCGCTGCGTCAAGCGTCGGTCTCGGCGGTGAAGATCACGCGCCCGTCGACGATGGTCTTGAGAACTTTGCCACGAATGGGGTGACCGTCGAAGGGCGAGTTCTTGGATTTGCTGACGAAATCGTCCGGTTCGATGTGGCCGGACGCCTCAGCGTCGAACAGGACCAGATCGGCCGGCCCCCCCTTGACGATGCGCCCGGCGCCAAGGCCCAAAAGATCGCTGGGGCCGCAGGTGAGGCGGCTCAGAAGTTCGATGAGGCCGATGTGTCCTTCGTGGTAGAGCCCTAAGGAGAGGGCCAGTAGGGTCTCCAGCCCGGCGATCCCGGGCTCGGCGGCGGCGAAGGGAAGGCGCTTCGACTCCTGATCGTGTGGGGCATGGTCGCTGGCGATGGCGTCGATGGTGCCGTCGACGACGCCGGCCAAGACCGCCTGGCGGTCGGTCTCGCTGCGCAGCGGCGGGGACGTCTTGGCGAAGGTGCGGTAGTCGCCGACCGCCTCCTCGGTCAAAGTGATGTAGTGAGGCGCGGTATCGCAGGTCACCGGGAGGCCACGCGCCTTGGCTTGCCGGATCGCCTCGACGGCGGCCGCGGTGGAGAGGTGCGCGGCGTGATAGCGCCCGCCGGTCAGCTCGACCAAACGCAGGTCGCGCTCGACCGGGATCACCTCGGCCTGTGTTGGAATGCCGGACAGGCCCAGCCGCGTCGCCAGGGCGCCGCCATTCATCACGCCGCCGGCCAGGCTTGGCTCTTCCGGGTGCTGGAGGATCACCGTGTCGAAGGTGCGCGCATAGGAGAGCGCGCGGCGCATGACCTGGGCATCGGCGATGGCCTTGGTTCCGTCGGTGAAGCCGACCGCGCCATACTCGGTGAGCAGGCCGAACTCGGTGAGTTGTTGACCCGCAAGGCCCACGGTGGCGGCGCCGTAGGTGTAAACCTTGCCCAGCTTTACATCGCGCGCCCGCCGGGCGATGAACTCGACACCGGCGCCGTCGTCGATTACCGGCTCCGTATTGGGAAGCGCCACCATGCTGGTGACGCCGCCCGCCGCTGCCGCTCGGGCGCCCGAGCCGATGGTCTCCTTGTGCTCCTCACCTGGCTCGCGCAGCTGCACGCGCATATCGACCAATCCCGGCGCCAGGCAGTACCCCCCGCAGTCGATGACACGCACGCCGTCAGGCACGCTCTCCGAGAACAGCTCAGGTCCGAAGTCGGCGATCCGGCCGTCCTCGACCAGCACCGAGCCCCTCTGATCGGTGCCGCTGGCCGGATCGAGAATGCGGGCATCGAGGAAGGCCGTGCGATGCTTGGGGCCACCCGTGGCGATGGTCATCGGTCGGGCCCTCCGGCGGCCTTTTGGGTGGTCAGCGCCTCGAGGCAGGCCATTCGCACGGCAACCCCCATCTCGACCTGCTCGCGGATGACCGAGCGGTGAATGTCGTCCGCCAGCTCGCTGTCGATCTCGACACCGCGGTTCATCGGCCCCGGATGCATGATGAGGGCATCGGGCTTGGCGGCCCGTAGCTTTTCCTGATCCAAACCGAAGAAGCGAAAATACTCCCGTGTCGAGGGGACGTAGGTGCCCTGCATGCGCTCGCTCTGCAGGCGCAGCATCATCACGATGTCGCAGTCGGCCAGGCCCTTGCGCATGTCGAAGAAGGCCTCCACGCCCAAATCCTCGATGCGCGAGGGCAGCAGGGTGGGGGGCGCGATGACCCGCACCGTCGCTCCCATGGTGGTCAGCAGATGGATGTTGGAACGGGCGACGCGGCTATGCGCGATGTCGCCGCAGATGGCGACCAAGAGGCCGTCGAGCCGACCCCTGCGGCGGCGGATGGTCAATGCGTCGAGCAGCGCTTGGGTTGGGTGCTCGTGGCTGCCGTCGCCGCCATTGATGACCGACCCGTTGACCTTCTGAGAGAGCAGGTTGACCGCGCCCGAGTCGGGATGGCGCACGACCAGGACATCCGGGTGCATGGCGTTCAGGGTCATGGCGGTATCGAGCAGGGTCTCACCCTTCTTGATCGACGACCACGCGATCTGCATGTTGACGACGTTTGCGCCAAGGCGCTTGGCCGCCAGCTCGAAGGAGGTGCGCGTGCGGGTCGAGCTTTCGAAAAAGAGGTTGATGACGGTGAGACCGGCCAGAAGATCGCCCGTCTTGCCCGCCTTGCGGTTCAGCTCGACGTAACGTTCGGCGAGATCGAGGAGATAAGTGATCTCCCCGGCCGAAAGCCCCTCGATGCCGAGAAGATGCCGGTGGCGAAAGCCCGTTTCGGAAGACGCTTTGGCGATGGTCATTAAAGCGTTCTTATGGCACTGCCGTGGTGTGAGGGCAAGCCGAGGATGAGATCGCCGGCTAGATGATCCCCTCGGCACGCAGACGCGCGATCTCGTTCTCATCGAGACCAAGCATTTCACGCAACACTTGATCGCTGTGCTGACCCTCGCGCGGTGGCGGATGGCGGTAGCGAACCGGCGTGGCCGAGAACTTGATCGGGTTGCCGATCAGCTTGACCTCGCCGCTCTCGCTGCCGGGATAGTCTATCGCGATCTCCATGCCGCGGTGGCGGATCTGCGGATCGTCGAAGACCTGTTCCAGATCGTTGACCGATCCGGCGGGGACCTTCAGCTCGGCGAGGCCGTCGACCCACTCCTGGCGGGTTTTCTCGACCGTGAGCGTCGGCAGGATCTCGTAGAGTGCCTCTCGGTTGCGCACGCGCTGCGGATTGGTCTTGAAGCGCGGGTCCTCGGCCAGCTCGGGCGCGCCGGCCAGGGCGCAGAAACTTTGGAACTGACGATCGTTGCCGACCGCCAGGATGAAGTAGCCGTCTGCCGCCGGGAGGACTTTGTAGGGCACGATGTTGGGGTGCTCGTTGCCCTGGCGCTTGGGCACCTTGCCGGAGGTGAGGTAGTTCAGGCCCTCGTTGACCAGCCAGGCGACCTGGGTGTCGAGCAGCGCGAGATCGATGTGCTGACCCTCGCCGGTCTCGTCGCGATGGCGCAGCGCCGCCAGGATCGCGGTTGAGGCATAGAGGCCGCAGACGACGTCGGAGATCCCGACGCCGACCTTCATCGGCTCACCCTTGGACTCTCCCGTGAGGCTCATGATGCCACCCATGCCCTGGGCCAGATAGTCGTAGCCGGGACGCGGCGCATAGGGACCGGTCTGGCCGAAGCCTGTAATCGAGCAGTAGACCAGGCGCGGGTGCTCGGCCTTCAGGTCATCGTAGGACAGGCCATATTTGGCCAGCCCCCCGACCTTGAAATTTTCGATCAGAACGTCCGAGCGGGCGATCACTTGCCGGGCCAGCGTCTGGCCCTCGGCTTGCGAGATGTCGAGCCCGAGGGAACGTTTGTTGCGGTTGGAGGAGAGGTAATAGGCGCTCTCCTGGCTGTCCTGACCATCCTCGTTCTTCAGATAGGGCGGTCCCCACTTTCGCGTGTCGTCGCCTTGACCCGGCCGCTCGACCTTGATGACGTCGGCCCCGAGGTCCCCCAGAAGCTGCGTGCAGGTGGGTCCGGCCAGGATGCGCGTCAGGTCGAAGACCCGGATCCCGGCGAGCGGTTGAGCGGCGGTTTCGGTCATGGCGGTTGCGGCCTGTCCTGGAGGTCGAAGGTGATCTCGGCGTTGCGCCTGGGGTTATAGCGAGGGCCCGATGGACGGACAAGAAATGAGGGTAGAGATAGCTCGACATCGTCCCTCGTCTGTGGCGACATTGCTGGCGGGATAAGCCTGGCTCACCACCCTATGGGATAGACCGACATGAGCGACTACGCGAGCTTGAAGAAGCGTCTGCAAAACCGCGAGGTGATCATTCTCGATGGGGCCGTCGGCACGCAGCTTCAGTCCATGGGCGTGCCCATCGGCACCGATGCCTGGGCGGCCGTCGCCCTCGACAGCCACCCCTATACCGTGCGCCACATGCACGAGAGCTACATCGAGGCCGGGGTCGACATCATCACCGTCAACACCTATGCCTCGGCGCGCCAGAACCTGGAGCGCATCGGCCTCGGCGACAAAACCCGCGAGTTGAACATGCGCGCGGTCATGCTGGCGTCCGACGCGCGCGACAAGAAGGCCAAGGATCGCCCGGTGCTGATCGCCGGCTCGGTCTCCAACTATGGCCTGAGAGCCGGGGCCGAACCCTTGTGGACCAGGTGGCCGGCGGTGCTGCGTTGGAGCGAGACCACCGACGAACAGGCCCAGGCGAACCTGCGCGAGCAGGCCGAGATCCTGGCCGAGGCGGGGGTCGACTTCTTCGTTGCCGAGGCGACCGGTAGCACCACCCAGCGCAAGTGGGTGATCGAGGCCTGTGCCTCCACGGGTCTTCCGGTCTGGATGGGGCTGCGCTGCCGCGTTGAGGCTGAGGGCGACGCCCCCCTCGTCGGCTACTTGAGCGACGAGCCGGTGGGCGACCGGCTGAGCGAGATTGCCGCTCTAGACGGTGAAGTGATGACGGTCTTCCATTCGACCATCGAGGCGACGGACGCGGCGCTACCGCTCATCAAGCAGGCCTGGCAGGGGCCCATCGCCGTCTATCCCGAGGCCGACCGGCCGGACTATGTCCAACGCTACAAGGACCACAACATCGAAACGCCGGTGACGCCCGATGAGTTCGTCGCCTGGGGCCAGGGTTGTGTGGCCAAGGGCGTGCAGATCATCGGCGGCTGCTGCGGCATCGAGCTGGACTACATCCGCCCCCTGCGCGAGGCCCTGCCGACCCACCTGCCCGAGGGGGTGTGAGGGGGAGAGCGTCTTACTGCACGAACTCGTTCGAGAGGGTGCCGATGCCCTCGATGGTGACCTCGACGCGGTTGGTGGGCTCCTTCATCGAGCCGACGCCGATCGAGGTGCCGCAGGCGA
>JBFELD010000077.1:0-8729 GCA_041552375.1 Kiloniellaceae bacterium
AGGACCTCGAAGCCGGTTTCCCAACCGACCCCGAGTGCGGCGGTCATGGTCAGCATGCCGAAGATCCCGGCGTAGAATTGCATGGTGACGGCCGAGCCCTCGCGCACCAGCCAGCGTGTCAAGACGACATAAAAGGCGAAGGACAAAGCCGCCCCCATGGGCAGGAGCGCGGTCAACCCGAAGACCGCATAGCTTGGCCGGATGATGATCAACGCGCCGCAGAACCCAATGGCGACGGCGAGAAGCCGGCGCCAGCCGATACGCTCGCCCAAGAGCAGCGCCGAGAGCAGGGTCAAGATGAAGGGCTCGACGAAAAAGATCGAGATCGCATCGGCCAGCGGCAACGCCCCGAGCGAGGCGAAGAACAAGAGCGTCGCCAAGGCGATGAGGAAGCCCCGTGCCGCATGGACCCAGAGCCTGCGCCCGACGCGCAGTCCCCCGGCCCGCAACACGAAGGGCAGGAGAAAGAGGCTCTGAAAGAAAAAACGGCTCCAGGCCACCTGACCCGCGGAAATCGACCCCGACAGGCCCTTGGCGATGGCGTCGATGCCGGGCAGCAACAGCATGCCGGCGACCATCAACAAGATGCCTTCCTGCAGGTCGTGCCGGCTCGACCGGCCGCCGGTGCCTGGCCTGGCTGTGCTCTTCTCCATCATGCCGGGACAGTGGCAAGGCGCCGCTGTTCCGGCAACAGATTTCAGCCCGCTCGTCGCAGCGACGGGTTCAGGCTTTAAGCGTCGGCCGTGATCTTCAGATAGCTCTGAACGACGTGCGCGTACTCGACCGGCGTTTCCTGCATCGGGTAGTGGCCCGAGGGGCAGACGTGGGTTCGCAAGTTCGGGTACCAGCCCTCGAACACGGGCGCCAAGGTCGGCTTGGTCAGCAGCTCGTTGTCGTGCTCGCCGAAGACGACCAGGATCGGTGTCGTCAGGCCTTGGACCTCGCTCGAGAAATCCGACTTCGCCCACATATGGGCATAGGCCACCATGGCCTCGGTCTCGACGGCCGCGCGGTTGCGCGCCAGCTTGAAGTCGACCCAGCCCTCCGCGTAGCGCGCCGAGGTCAGGGCGTGCATCCCCTGCTTGAAGGCCTCGTCATCGCTCGCCATCGAGACGAAAAAGCTGAAGGTATCGTCGTCCAGGCCCAGGCCGGATGCGGGCACCGGGGTGGTAGCGACGACACTGATCAGCCGGTCGGGAATGTCGACCATCGCCCGCTGGGCGACCATGCCGGTCATGGAGTGCCCGATAAGGGAAAACTTCGACCAGCCGAGGCTGTCGGCGAGCGCGGCAACGTCGTCGACCACCTCAGCCGCGCTGTATGCGCCGGTTTGGCCTCTCGACGCGCCGTAACCGCGAACATCGGCGAAGGCGAAGGTGAAGTCGTTCTGGTTGAGATAGGGGTGGACGGGCTCGTAGATCGACCGGTCTTGCGACCAATCGTGCAAGACGATCACGTTGCGCGGACCCTGTCCGACGGACGTGTGGGAAATACTCATGGGCATAGCCTCACGGGTTGGGGGAGTGGCGGGGGGAGAGTTGCGGGACCCTGTAGGCCAGGAACGCGGGTTGCCAAAACGCCACGAACAGATTTGGCGCCCAGGTCTTAGCCCAAAACCGCCGAAAGGGCAAACCGGAGCCCGGGTGACGTGGGCGGGCTATGCCTCGGCGGTGATGCCGCCGTCGACGGTCAGCTCGGCGCCGGTGATGAAGGCGGCCTTGTCGGAAAGTAGAAACAGGCAGGCGTTGGCCTGGTCCTGGGGCGTGCCGATACGGCCAAGCGGAATGTGGCGGGCGACCTCGGTTTCCTTGCCCTGCCAGCGCGCTTGCATCGGTGACAGGGTGGCGCCGGGCAAGATGACGTTGCAGCGGATGTTGTCGGGGGCGAACTGGATGGCGATGGACTTGGAGAGCGAGCGCAAAGCGCCTTTGGAGGCGCCATAGGCATCCTGGGCCATGCGGTCGCCGCGAAGCGCCTGGATCGAGGAGAAGAGCACGATCGCGCCACCACCCGATGCGCGCAGGTGAGGGACGGCATGGCGCACGGTGAGCATGTGAGAGCGCAGGTTCACATCAAGAACCTGGTCCCAGACATCGAGATCGATCTCCAGGAGCGATCTGTCGCGCTCGAACCACAAGACGCCCACGGTGTTGATCAAGTAGTCGAGGCGCCCGTAGGCGGCGACGGTCTGGTCGATCGTCTCGGCGACGAAGGCCTCGTCCGAGAGATCGCCTTGGCGGTAGAGGCTTTCACCTGGTCCGCCGCGAACCTCTTCCGGCCGAGGCTTGATGTCCGCCAGGCAAACCCGCGCACCCGCGGCGATCAGGTCGTTGGCGATGGCGAGCCCCATACCGCCACCGGCGCCGGCGACGACGGCGGCCTTGCCCTCGAAACTCATGGTCCAATTCCCTTCTGGATGCTCTATACCCCGGCGCTCGGACGCGCCTGGCACATGCTATCAGGCCGCCCCTGACTTTGCATTGTGCGCGCGCCCACACCCGTGACATTGTGGACCGCCGGAAAATCCAGCCAGGGAGTATCGACAGGGCATGGCTCGCGCCGACCTTCCCGTCGCCGTCACCATGGGCGATCCCGCCGGGATCGGCCCCGAGATCGTCGCCAAGACCTTCGCCGATCCGGACTTTTCAACCCCCGCCGTGGTGGTCGGTGACCTTGACCTATTGCAGCGGGCAATCGGCTGGATTGGCGTTAGGTTGGCGGTGCGGCCCATCGACCATCCGGGCGAGGCGAGACCTGGGCCCGGCGCGGTCGAGGTTATCGCAGCCACCTCGCTACCCACCGACCTGGCCGTCGGGCGGATCGACCCGAGGGCCGGACAGGCGGCTTATCGGTATGTCGAACATGCGACCCGATTGGCCTTGGAGGGCGCGGTCGCCGCCGTCGTCACAGCGCCGCTGCACAAGGAGGCGCTGAAGGCTGCCGGTATCGCTCAGCCGGGGCATACGGAGATCTTGGCCGAACTCACGGGCACCAAGGACTATGCCATGATGCTCTTCAACGACGAGGTCCGTGTGGTCCTGGCGACGATCCACCTACCCTTGAGCGAGGTCGCCGGGCGGATCGACGAGGTGCTGGAACTGAAGAGCATTCGGCTTGCCGCCGATGGCGCGCGTCATCTGGGAATTGCCGCGCCGCGAGTGGCCGTGGCCGGCCTCAATCCTCATGCCGGCGAGGGCGGGCTTTTCGGGGAGGAGGAGGCGCGGGTCATCGCTCCGGCGATCGCCCGGGCCCGCGCCGAGGGCATCGATGCCAGCGGACCCTGGCCGGGGGACACCGTCTTCATGCTGGCCAGGCAAGGCCGCTTCGACATCGTCGTCGCCCAATACCACGACCAGGGCCTGATCCCGGTGAAATATCTGGGCATCGATGACGGCGTCAACGCGACACTCGGGCTGCCCTTCGTGCGCACCAGCGTCGATCATGGCACGGCCTTCGATATCGCCGGCACCGGCACCGCCCGGCACGAGAGCCTCAAGGTCGCCATCGAAAAGGCCGCGCTGATGGCCCGGTCACGGCGCGACGAGGCGCCATTGCCTTAGCGATCGTCCGAGGGTGGGGCGTTGTTCAGGGTCCAGAGCACGTCCTCGGCGACGTAGCGGACGGTCCAGTCGGGAGAGCGGGCGGCTTCTTGCAAGGCCACTCTTCCGGGCTCACCAAAGGAAGCCAGAAGGTAGCCAGCGGCCATCCTGACTGCGGGGCGGTCATGCCCCAGCAAGCCGACGAGGTGAGGGATATCGGCTTCGGAGGTCTCTGCCCGCGCCGCTTCCAGCGTGTGCCGGTTGAAGGCCCAGGTGAGGTGAGCGCTGAAGTGCAGGTTCCGCCGGATCATGCAAGCGATCTCGGCCTGGCGGGATTGCTCGAAGCAAGGGCCGTACTTGGGCCAGACCAGGGCCGCGATGGCGCCGCCGAGTGACAGCACGATCAGCCCGAAGACGGCGATGGCAACACGCCTTTTCATCTCGGATCCTTCGGGATCTCAAGAACCTCGATGCGCGCGGCGCCGTCCTCCACGACCGTCAGAGCGAAGAGCCGGCTTCCCAGGAATGTCGGGCGACTGCGCGTGTAGGGGTTGAAGAACCGGCGGAACACCTCGACGCCATCGGCGGCGCGCAGCACATAGACCGTGTCTCTCACCGACCCGATGTTGAGGGTCGGCCCGGCCCCGACGGCGATCAGCGCTCCGTCGGGGCTGACCGAGACATGGTCGATGCCCCGACCGCGCGGCAGCTCGTGCAGGCCCGCCCCAGCCGGCAGGGACCAAGCCAGACGGTGCCGCCCTCGCTCGCGGTAGATTTCCCAGGCGACCCACCCGCTCGCGGCCTGTTGCACCCGCTGGGTGGGATGCGCCGCCGGGTCCGGGGCTTGCGTCTCCGTTGTAATGCGGCCCTCGTGGTCGATCGAGACGATTTCCTTGCCGTTGCGCCGGGCGAGGAATCGAGGTTGACGATGATCGAAGGCGATCAGCTCGATCGACGCGGGTCGTGTCAGCCGTAGCTTGATCTCGCGCTCGTCCGCGGTGCTGATCGTCCGCAGTCGGATCGACCATGTCGGTCCTTGGCCGCCTTCTCCGGGCTCGCGATGGATCCAGGCGAGCGCCGAGGCATCGCTTGCCAAAACCGGGCTTCGATAGGGAACCGCGTCTGCTTCGTTCAATGGCAGGGGCTCGCCGCCGGGCGGCAGCAGGAATAGGCGTTCGCCGGCCGCGTCGCGCTCGTGTACGCCGAAGAGCGCGCCACCGCCGGGGATGACCTGCCGGATGGATGTCCGATGGATTGAGAGCGGCAGCTCGCGAACCTCACAGCCCGACGCGTTCAACAACCCGTATCGCTCGCCGGCGACAACGATCCAAGCTTCCGCCGCGCTCTCGAGAGCGGCGATGGGGTCGTAGGCCACCTGCGCGACCTCGGCGTTCGGCACCTCGCAGGCCAAGGGCCAGTCGCCATGCTCTCGGGCGGGATCGCGCTCGATCAGGATGACGGTCGGGATCGCATAGAGGTAGCCGACGTTGACGACGACGAGAAAAGCCGGCGCGGCGGCAAGGAGAACCGGGACATGCCACCAGCGCCAACGGCTGAAGGCCCAATAGAACAAGGCCCCGACGCAAAGTTGCAGAACGGCGGCGAAGCAGAGATCCAGGACAGTCCAGGCAGCGCCCCTTTCGGAGGCGAAGTAAAAAACCTCCTGCCAGAGAACGATCCCCCATGGCATCGTCACATGAACGGTAAGGAGCGGGAACAGGTACAGGGAAAATGATCCGATGAAGGCAACGACAAGCCAACGCTTGTCGATCGCCTGCCATGCCGCCCCCGAGGTCGGTGGCATGGAGGTCACCCGGGCCTCGCTTCCCGGCGTGAGAGGAGCCACGCGGAAACCGACCCGGCGACGACCGCGGCGACGAACTCCCAGATCGCCATCGCCTGCAAGGCCAGGTACGCTGCGGCCAAGGTTCCCAAACCGAAAGTTGTCCACGCAACGATGCGGCGATGGTCCGGCGCGATCAGGGTACAGGCGGTGACGATCAGGGCGGCTGCGAATGCGGCGCTGAAGATGAAGACGCCGGCCTCGGCGCCGGCGAACCACGGCGCGATGTAGATTTCCGAAACTTTTTGCTCGGCGGGGCAGATCGCTTCGAGGCCGCTGTGGAGCAAAAGGCCGACCAGCAGCGCGATATGCCAGGTGAGTATGGCTGTTGGAACAACAGCCAACCATCTGATGCAATGAGCGATGATGCCCCAGGAAAAGGCGTTACGAGAGATCCCAGGATAATCGGACTTACGATCGGGCGTCATCATCGTAGATCCCCCTTTGTGGGCAGGCTGGTAGGTCCCCGGAGCTGAAATGCCCCACCAAGATCGTCTCGAACCAAGCCGTCCAATCCTCTCCGCTTTCACGCGCCGCAAGTTCGATCGCCTCGTCGCGAAAAATCTGCCCCGGAGACAGCACTAGACCAACTGGGTCCTGTCCGCTTTGGGTGAGGGCAAGCGATACGGCCTCGTCCGCCAGAGACACCTGTGCCGTCCAGTTCTTTGCGTGCTGTTGCCAAGCGTAATTCCACACACCGTCGGCGCTCCGCGCTTCGCCCAGGAGGACCGGACTTACATAATTCGCCGTCATGCCAGCCGGCTTCAGCGCGAAGATCGCGACCGCGTAGAGGCGTGAGCCGTTCCGCCAAAGCCATAGCTGGCGCACCCAGGCGTGGTGTCGCCGGCATTCCACATCGAGGAAGGTGCCAAGGTAGTTTAGCGTCTCGTCCGACGGATCCGGGTCTATCGGCGGTGCGGTCCGCTCGAGACCGATGTGCTGGTCCTGCACCATAAGGCGCAGGCGGTCCGGCTCTTCCCGCTCGATCCGCAAGGTGATCTCCCCCAGGGCTCTTTTTTCCAGCACGACTTCCCACCCTGGCGCCTCGCCCGAGACGGGCCTCAGGATGGCCTCATCCGACCCGTAGTGACACTCGCTCGTGCCGCATCGATAGAAGAGCCAGGCGCGCCCCCGGGAGTTCAGGATCAGGCGGGTGAAGCGCGAGCCTTCGTCGGCTTTCCAGTGCCCGACTGGATGTGGAGACGAGGTCGCATCGAGGGGGCCGAAGTAGGCGGCGTAGGTCTCGGCGTTGCGGAACTTGGCCTCGAACAGGAGCTTGTCGCGCTGGCGGAAGACTTCGTGCAAGCGTTTCGATTCCTGGCTGGCCGAGACCCAGACATAGGCCATCGAGCCGCTCGCCGCGACCAGAGCGATGCAGAGCACACTAGCGAGCCCGCGCCACCTCGCCGCGAAAAGGACCAGCAACGCAGAGGCATAGAACAGCGACAGCGCGAAGCTGATCAGGAGGATGTCCAGACGGATGGGCGCAACGACCTGGGGCAGCCAAATGAAATGCGCCCAAGCCTCGTAAAGGGCGGCCGTGGCGCCGAGGAACATGACCACGATGATCCAAAGCCTGGGCCAGCCCGAAAGTCGGATCGCCGGCCAAAGCAGCAGCAACCACAAGGCCAGTAAAGAGTAGTATGCGAAGAATACGATCATTATCGATGAGCGAGCTTGCCAGGGATCGACACTCGGCGCGGGCGACTAACCCGTGGGGGGATCCCACAACCCGAGGACGTTAACCCCAAGATTATGGCAAGTTTTGGTTAATTTTTCCTACCGTAGCGCCGCGCCGCTCAACGGGCGGCGATGGCCGCAGCGGCACCCCCCATCACGGCGGCGCTCAGGCGATTGGCGAAACGCAGCGCGCCGGGGTTTCTCAAAAGGCTGCGCACGCGGGTCGCCAAGACGATATAAGCGACGTCGACGACGACGAGCACCATCAGGGCGACGATCGTAAGGCTCACCCAATCGGTGCCCGCGATCCCCTCGATATCGATGATGGTGGGCAGTAGGGCGATATAGAACACCATGATCTTCGGGTTTCCCAAGGTCACCGCCAGGCCGCTGAGGAAGAGGCCGACGGGACCGCTGGACTGCGGCGCGATGGCACCGGCCTTGACGGCAACCGGGGCGAACCACATTTGCCAGGCGAGGTAAAGCAGATAGGCGACCCCGAGGTACTTCAGGATGAGGAAAGCCCAGTGAAAGGTCTCGGCAATGGCGGTCAGTCCGGCTATCGCGAAGGTGAGCCAGACCAACTCGCCGAGCCACATCGCCGCGACGAAGGGCAAGACGTCGCGCCAGCCGCGGGTCAAGACCCGGGCGACCAGCGCGGCAATGCTCGGCCCCGGCGACCCGGCTGAGATAAGCAGGGCAAGCGCGAATATAGCGAGCGCTGGCAGCTCCAACGGAACCTCTCCTTGTAACTTCGGCGTAACGCCCGGCCTTTGCCGAGAAAAACGGTCCGATCATAGCCTCGGGAATGCGGGACCGACAGCGCTTTGGACTTCGTCCCAGACCCGACCAGGTCTCATCGCGCCCATGAGCCCCGTGGCGCGTTGGCGTCCTCTAGGGCCAGATACCGCGTTGCAGAGTGGCCTTGGCGACGCGGCGCACCGCGACCACCAATGCGGCGGTGCGTAAGTCGGCGTAAGCCTTCGACCCGGCCCGGCCATCCCGGTCGTTATCGGCGCGCAACCGCTGCCAGCAGTCGACCACCGCATCCACGGCCCGGTTCATCTTGTGTCGGAGCCGCAGGTTTATGTCGTCCAGGGCCCAGGCTTGATTTTCGAAGTTCTGGACCCACTCGAAATAGCTGACCGTGACGCCCCCGGCGTTGACCAGGATATCTGGCAGGACGACGATGCCGCGCTCGCTAAGAACGTCATCGCCGGCCGGCGTCGTTGGCGCGTTGGCGGCCTCGACGACCAGCTTGGCCTTGATCTGAGTGGCATTGTCGCGCCGGATCTGATTGCCGAGCGCCGACGGGACGAGAATGTCGCAGTCCAGTCCCAGCAGATCCTCGTTGGTGATCGTCGTGGTCTCCGGCAGGCCGACGATGGTGCCGTGCTCACGCTTGTGGGTGAGAGCCGCGTTCAGGTCCAATCCCGCCTCGCTGAAGATGCCGCCTTGCGAGTCGCTGACCGCAACGATGGTCGCGCCGGCCTTGTGAAAGGCTTCGGCCGCGACCAGACCCACTTGTCCGAAACCCTGTATCGCCACCGTCGCCCCGTCGAGACGGGCCAGGTTCGCCAGAGGCGCGATCTCGAGGAACCGCTCGGTCGCGAAGAAGGTGCCGAGGCCCGTGGCCTCTTGCCGGCCCACCGAGCCGCCCAAGTCCA
>JBFELD010000078.1:0-8724 GCA_041552375.1 Kiloniellaceae bacterium
CATCGCCGCCGGCGGCATCTGGCTGGGCTCCAAGCTGCCGATCTTCGGGTTTTTCTGAAGCGCTTGTGAGGGCCCTCGGCCTACCTCTTTTGGGGAGGTGGCAGGCAACTCCTCCATCATTAAACTGACGCGCCAGCGCGCAACCGGGCCGAGCCACCCTTTTTGTGTTTTCTGAGTTCTTGCCGTCATGTCGGACCAGCTCCAAAAAGCTCAGGAATTGATCGAGGCCGACCACCTCGACGAGGCGGAGGCAGTTCTTCACGAGCACTTGGAGCGCGAGCCAAATTCGGCACAAGCCCTGCACGGATTGGGGTATATCGAGTCGCAGAGACAAAGGCCACGGCGAGCGCGGGACTTCATGGAACGTGCTGCCAAACTTCGTCCAAATGATAGGCGCCTCCAACTCAATCTTGGGATCGAGTTGAGCAAGCTCGGCGAAATTGAGAGAGCTACCGCGCATTTGCGCGAGGCCATCCGCTTGAAGCCGGACTATGCCTCGGCAATCTACCATCTTTCGGGTTTGCATCGCTTCAAGTCTGACGACCCGCTGATCCGGGAGATCAACGACCAATTAATCGGCGGCCGTCTATCGCGGGTGGACCAATGCTTTCTTCACTTCGCGATCGGCAAGGCTTGCGACGATATCGGTGACAGCGAGCGAGCGTTGGCGCAACTATAAGAAGCATCTGGGTCCACTTTTCGACGCTCTCAGTGGGCGCGAGGGAACGAACGGTACCGGGCGAACGTAGTGTCAAAGGCTGTTCCGCACCCTAGTATAATATTGGAAATACCATCGGACGATTGCTTTGTTAATGATGGTTAATATTTTGCTGCCGAAATATTATCTATCGAAATTTTGAGATCTCTATTGAAATGTCCTAAAAATTTCTGGCCGCTCTACCTATTTTTCTTTGGACCACGGCTGGCCTATGTTACTTTTTACCCAGAATCAAAGATGGCTTGGAAAGCCACGATAAGGCGTTGCTCGGCCCGCTCGCGAACCCTTAAAGCGGTGTGGGATGATGCGTTCCCCTGATCACCTGAGGAGGGGCCGCGCTTGGCCGATGCATACAAGAACGGGGGGAGCAGGCTTTGGCGCTCCACGGCTTCCGAAAGGGCGGGATCCTTCTCGCCGGGGCCCTGGGATTGGTCATATCGGGTGGCGAGCCCGCAGCGGGGCAGTCGTCCGAGCCGATCGACGGGGTCGATTTGCAGAGCGGAAAGCTCGATGGCCTGGGTGTCAGCTGGGAGAATGATGCCGGGCTCTATCTTGATGATTCGGTTGCGCGACGACATTCCGGTCTTGGTGCCTACAGCATCGACAAGGCCGATCGAAACACCCGTTTGCTACCCGGTCTGGCCGGCGTGGCCAAGCAGGTGCAAGGCGCTCAGAAAGCCTATCTTTCCGGTGAGGCCCAAAAGGGCTATTCACTCGCCGATGCCTTGGCGGAGGCGCTGTGGCGCAAGCAAGTGGTTGACGCACTCTACCGCAACCCGGACGGCAGCCTCGCCAAGGATATTGTCGAGTAGGCGATGTGCAGGGCCCTCCGGTCTGCGCACGCTCCGGGCTTCTCCTGGCGCCATCGCGCCAGGAGGTCCTGCGCGCGGGCGATTCCAAATGGCGGTGATCTCCTCTAGAGTGAGGTCGGCATTGGACCGCAAGTGGCAAAGGTCGATTTACCATGGGTGATGGCGCACCTGACGCGCGCGACGATTTTGGGAGTTCGGATTTCGCGCCCTTTTCGACGCAAGGTGACCGCGAGAGCGAGGCGCAATTAAAGGCTGTTCCTGTCAGCCGCCGGCGCTTGGTCGGGCCGGTGTTCTTGATCCTCCTCGTGTCCTTCATGTCCATCCTCGGCTTTCTCTGGCTCGCGTCACGAAATCTGAATGAGGATTCGCTCGCGCGAGATCGGCTCGTCGTCGTGAACCTGCTGATGGCCGAGCGCTCGCAATTGATCGCGATGGCGCAACGCCATTCGGCCGGCGACGACCTATACCAGGCATTCGTGGAAGGTTCTGGCGTGGACGGCCCCGGCGGCCCTCTCGGCGATGCCGCTTTGCTACGCTTGTCAAGTGTCCTCGACGGATTGGACGGGCTTTGGGTGCTCGCAGCGGATGGCCGGGTCATCTCCGCGGTCTTGGCCGGAGAGTTGGAGACGGCCCCGTCAACGATCCTACACCAGGAGGATCTCGACCTTCTCGTCGAGGAGGCCCGCACGCAAGACGACCGTACCGCCGCCGCATTCTTGCGGCGCGACGCGGTGGTGCAGCTTG
Organism: Kiloniellaceae bacterium; assembly: GCA_041552375.1. Taxonomy (GTDB): domain Bacteria; phylum Pseudomonadota; class Alphaproteobacteria; order Kiloniellales; family Kiloniellaceae; genus JAJFGK01. Next base: position 2,275 of record JBFELD010000078.1, read on the forward strand.
GGGCCATGGCCCCGATCAGACCGCGTGGCGTGGATCACACCGAGATGACCGACCCGGCCGCTTACCTGTTATTGCTAAGCGACCTGACCGGATCGTTTTTCGACCGCACGCCCTTCCGAATCGGTATCCGCGGCCTGGGCGCGACGCTTGATCCGGCATCGGACGGGTCGGCACGACTGGAGTTGATGAACCTCGCCGATGAGGTGGTGGGTTATCTGACCTGGGTGCACCGACGCCCCGGCGACCAGCTTCTCTGGCCTTTGTCGCCGGCTTTCGCCTTGGGGCTTATCGCGATCGGCTATTTCCTGTTTTTGTTCGTTCGCCGCGCCGACCTTTTCATGGAGCGCCAAGCCTATCTGGCCGCGGCGTTACAGCAGGAGCAGAGCCTTCGCAACTTGAAGACGCGTTTCGTTTCGATGGTGTCCCATGAGCTGCGCACCCCGCTGGCGGTCATCCGCTCGGCGACGGAGCTGTTGGAGCGGTATGGCGAGCGCATGAGCAAGACCGATCAAGCCGAGGAGCTGGCGACGATTCATCGCGCGGTCGACGCGCTGAGCCGGCTGGTCGACAACGTGGTAATCATGGGGAAGTCGGAGTGGCTGACCAAACCGTCACCGTCCGTGGAGGTCGACATCGCGGATCTTTGCCGGCAGATCTGGGACGAGTCTATCCGTGGCTTCGGCGCCAGCCATCGCCTGACCATCGAAGAAGAAGGGCAGCGACGAACGATGCTGGCAGACGTCGCCTATCTTCGCGCGTTGCTCTCGAACCTGTTGCAAAACGCGGTGAAGTATTCGCCCGGGCACGACGAGGTCTTGGTGACATTGGGTTATCGGCCGCGTGAGATCTCTATCAAGGTCACGGATTATGGCATTGGCGTTCCGGCCGACGAGGCCGAGGCGATCTTCGAGCCCTTTCGCCGGGCGCACAACGCCGAATCCATCTCCGGCTCGGGGCTCGGCCTGGCTATTGCGCGGGCGGCGGCCAAGGCGATGAGGGCGAGCATCAAAGTGACCAGCAAAAAGGGAGAGGGCTCGACTTTTGAAGTCTTGTTCCCGAAGTCTTGACCCCCGATTTCGAAACCTGCCGGAGCTGGCCGGCAACATTATTCCGGCTTGTGAGCCCGAGGTGGCTTTTCCCCCGTGTTAGTATTTTGTAATAATAGGGCTCCGTCGTGGACGAATCGCAGGAATCTATGGCTCGAATACTCATAGTGGAAGACGACGATATGATCCGTGAGCGCCTGGTCAAGGCGCTCACCTTCGAGGGTTATGATGCGGTCGGTGCCGAGAACGGCGCCGTGGCGCTGCGTCAGATCGATAAGGCCATTCCGGATCTCGTTATTGCCGATGTCCTCATGCCCGATGTCGGTGGCTTCGATTTCGTCTCGGTTCTTCGCGCTAAGCCTGAAACTCGGACGGTGCCGATCGTGATCGTCACCGCCCTCTCCGAGAGGCTGTCACAGCGTGAGTTCATGGAGCTGGGGGTCGACGACTACCTGACCAAGCCCTTTCACATCGAAGAGCTGTTGCGCGCGGTCAAGACCCAGCTCAAGAAAGTTCGTTGGCGCACCGAGGGCCGGCGCGAGGTCGGTGATACCAAGTTGATCAAGTTCGCGGACTGGCAATACGACATCGAACGTCGATGCTTGATATCCCTGGCCGGCGAGGAGCGCTCCCTCACCATGTCGGAAGCCCAGTTGTTGATCACTTTTCTCAAGAACGCCAACCGGGTGCTCGATCGCGAGACCTTGATGGAACTGCTGGGCCGGTCTCGGACCTCATCGCACAGCGACCGCGGCATCGACGTTCTGATCGGCCGGCTGCGGCGCAAGATCGAGGATGACGTTAAAAAGCCGAAGATCATCGAAACCATCCGCAGCGGTGGCTATATCTTGTCGAGCGAAGTGCAAGGACTGTCCAACGGCGAATGATCAATGCGGCGAGGATCAGGGACCGGTTCCGTGACCGGCTTGCGGCGTGCCGCTCAGCTTCGGCCGATAACGGATCTCGCGGATCAGCTTCATCCGCATCGCCTCGGCAAAATCGTCGAAGTTTGCCACCGACATGACGAAGGCCTCGCTTCCGGAGACGACGTTGCGCCGATAATAGTCCGCAAGCTCGGGGTCATCCGACAGTATGGCCAGCCCATTGATCGTCACCCCGAAGCGATCGGCTTTGAAGCGAGCAAGCTCTGGCGTAATGCTCCAGTCTCGAGACGTCGTCTCGCGCCCGTCCCCCGAAATGTCAATCACGCGGCGCACGGCGTCATAACGATTTCGCGTGATCAAATCGACCGCGATCACCACCGCACGTCCGATCCCGGTGCCACCGAAGGCGCGGCGGGGAAAGCTCTCGGCCAGGGCCGCGAAGGCCAGCGCGCTTTCCGGGCTGTCGATCAGGTGCCAATCAGACACATCCTTCGGGAGGCTGGCCTCGGCCCAGACCTCGATCGTGACGGCGATGGTGCGGTGTGCGCCCTCGGCGATGGCGGCGTGGACATCGGCATGGCGAAAGGCGGCTGCGATCCCCCCCATCTGCAAGGCGAACTCTTGATCATCGACACTACCCGACGCGTCGACCGCCAGCACCAACTCCAGGTCGACTTCCCGGAGCTGCGCGGCGGGCGATCCACTCACGACCATCAGGAAAAAGATGGAAAGAAGCGCGCCTCTCCAGGCTTGGCCGGTCCACCGCGGGTGCCGTATGACGGCCGCGAGGAGGACCGGGCCTTGCGGTCCGCGCCCAATCGATTCAGGATTTAGGAACGAAGTCTTGCCCGGGATCGACATGGCCAACATCTCTACTGTGGACGGCATAGAAATTCAAACCTCACCTTGGGGTGAGGCGCCGGCTGCCTTGCGTGGGCGCGAGGTGCTTTTCGCCATCGGTGATGTTCACGGACATGCCGGCCACCTGAGTGCTCTTCACGATTTCATCCGGGCGCGCATCGAACAGGCATACGATCCCGAGGATGTCAGCGTGGTCTGGCTCGGCGATTACGTGGATCGCGGCCCGCAACCGCGTGAGTGCCTGGACTTGGTGCGCGAAGGATTGGCAATTGCCGGGGTCCGTGAGGTGGCGCTCAAGGGCAATCATGAACAGTTTCTGCTCGAGGTTGTCGATGATCCGAACCCAAAGGAGTCTCGCATCCTCGTCTGGGAGATGAACGGCGGCGGCCAGACCATCGCCGCACTTCTCCCGGAGCGCAAATGGCGCAATCCGAAGGGCCTGTCACAGGGGTTGCGCCGGAGCCTCGGCAGCGAGCGCTTGGACTTTCTTCACCAATTGGCCTTGACCCACCGGGTGGGCCCCTATCTTTGCGCGCATGCCGGTATTAATCCCGAGCGGGACCTGGACGACCAGAGGGTCGAGGACCTGCTCTGGATCCGCGAGCCCTTCCTCCACCCGCCGAGCTGGACGTTCGATGTCGTGGTCGTCCACGGTCACACCCCTCAGGCGCCGGCCGCCCATCGCCACCGTATCGGCATCGACAGTGGCGTGTTCTTGACAGGGAGGTTAACGGCGGTGGAGCTCCAGGGCGACCGGATGCGCTTCATTGGCGCGGAGGACGAGGCCGCCAAGGATTTCGACTGGAGCTTCGTTGCCTGATTCGTTCCAATTTTTCATCGCCCGCTACGGGTGGTCGACGTAAGCTCACGCCGGATCCGCGGGTGGAGTCGCGGTGTGCGCCCGATCTCGATGCGGGCGGGCCTTGAGGGGAGGAAGCAGTGCGCGATCTCATCGGCTATGCTGGCGATCCGCCTTTTGCCGACTGGCCGGGAGGTGCCAGGATCGCCGTCAACTTCTGTGTCAACTACGAGGAAGGGGCGGAGTACTGCCCGCTGAACGGCGACGATCAACACGAGACTTTGCTCACCGACCTCGGGGCCATGGATGTGGTGGCCGGCGAGCGCCACTTGAACATAGAATCCGCCTACGAATATGGCAGCCGCGTCGGGTTCTGGCGGATCCTGGAGGTTTTCACACAGCGACGGCTTACGTTCACGGTCAACGCGGTAGGCCTCGCATTGGAACAAAACCCGGCCGCCGCCGAGGCGATTGCGCGCGCGGATTGTGATATTCAGGCCCATGGATGGCGCTGGATCGACTATCAGTTCGTCGCGGAGGACACCGAGCGTGAGCACATCCGACTCTGCGTCGATGCCGTCGAGCGCCTGACCGGCGCGCGGCCCTTGGGCTGGTATACCGGTCGGCCCAGCCTCAACACGCGGCGCCTGGTCGTGGAGGAGGGCGGCTTTCTTTACGACTCCGATAGCTATAACGACGATCTGCCCTTCTGGACCGGACAGTACGGCAGGCCGCACCTGGTGCTGCCCTATTCCCTCGATACCAACGACAGCTCCTTTACCAGGCCGATCGGGTTCTCCACCGCCGACGAGGCCCTGCGGTATTGGTGCGACACCTTCGAGCGCCTGCTTCGGGAAGGGCAAAGTAGGCCGAAGATGATGACCATCGGGTTGCACGGCCGGATCATCGGCAGGCCCGGGCGGATTGGCGCCTTGGAGCGCTTTCTCGATTATTTGGAGCGGCGCGAAGGCGTGTGGATCTGCCAGCGGGTCGATATCGCCCGGCACTGGTTGGAACGCCATCCGGCCTCGAGCCGGTGAACGGTTCGGCTCGCGCTTGCCAGGACCCCTGTCTTCACCCGATGATAGGCGCGGGAGGGGCGGGGTGCCATCTGAAGCCATCCGATCGGCGGGTTATCCGGAGCCCGATATCGAGCTTGCAGCCAAGCTGTTCGATCAGCTCGCGCAAGCGACGCGTCAAGGCCGCGGCATTCGCCGAGAGTCTTATGGTGACGGGGAGCAGGCGGCCCATGATATCGTGCGCCGGGCCGGCGAGTATTTGAACCTCGAGGTTCACAACGACGCGGCCCTTAATCTCTACCTGACATTGCCGGGGCGTGACCGCGCGGCGGCGAGCGTGATCATCGGCTCTCACCTGGATTCCGTCGATCAGGGTGGAAACTACGACGGCGCGGCCGGCGTCCTGGCGGGGCTTGCCGTGCTGGCGGGCTTCCGCCGCGCCGAGGTCATACCTGCCTGCGACATCTCGGTGATGGCGATCCGCTGCGAGGAGTCGGCCTGGTTCGATGGCACCTATGTCGGCTCATATGCCGCGTTCGGTGAGCTGTCGCCGGAGGAGCTGAAGATTCCCCATGTCGAGAGCGGGCGCAGTCTTGGCGAGCACATGCGGGCGGCCGGCTGCAATCTCGATGCCTTGACGGCCGGCGAGGCCTACCTCGAATCAGGCCACATCCGGGCCTTCATCGAACCGCATATCGAGCAGGCCCCCAGCCTGGTCGACCGCGATCTGCCCGTCGGCATCGTCACTGGCGTGCGCGGCGTCATGCGTCACCGCGCGGCCTTCTGCGTCGGTCAGTATGGACATTCCGGGGCCTTATCCCGCGGCCAGCGGCGTGACGCGGTGGCCGCAACGGTGGCACTCGTTCAACGCCTTAACGACGAGTGGTTGCGCCGCGAGAAGCTTGGCGAAGACCTGGTGTTCACCGTGGGGGAGTTGATGACCGACCCGACCTATCACGGCCCCAGCAAGGTCGCCGGCGAGACTCGCTTCGTCCTCGACTTTCGCTCGATCAGCGAGGACGTCATGCGCGCGATGAGTGATCTTGCCCATCGTGTCGCCAGGCGCATCGAGACGGAGACCGGCGTCACCTTCGACCTGGGCCGGGCATCTTATTCCGAGCCGGGCGAAATGGATCCCCACATGCGTCAACGCATGTTGGAGGCGGCGCGTGCCGTCGGTCTGCCTACGGTCGAGATGCCGAGCGGTGCCGGGCACGACGCGGTGGTCTTTGCCAATTTCGGCGTTCCCACAGGCATGATTTTCATCCGCAACCGGAATGGCAGCCACAACCCTGAAGAGGCTATGGAGCTGGCCGATTTCGATGCTGCTTGCAGGCTGCTCTCGGCCTATCTCGCGACCTCCTTGCGGTAGTGTGCGATAGAGTATGACCGCGCTCGGAGAGGCAAAAGAGGCGGCACGAGGCGGCGAGTTGCGCGGCATCGTCTGGATGTTGGGGGCGATCTTCTTTTTCGTCTCCATGGATGCGCTGGTGAAGCTGGCCGTCGGTGGCATGCGCGTCGAGCAAGTCCTGTGGGCCCGCTACTTTTTTCATTTCGTGTTGTTAGCGGTCTTCGTCGCGCCGCGCGCGCGCCAACTGATCACCACCGCGCGCCTCGGCCTACAGTTGTCGCGTTCGTTGCTGCTCCTGGTCACGACGTTTTTTTTCTTCACCGGGCTCAAGTTTCTGCCGCTGGCCGACATGAGCGCCTTGATGTTGGTCGCTCCCATCGTGGTGACCGGGCTCTCGGTGCCAATCCTCAAGGAGCAGGTCGGCCCCCGGCGCTGGTTCGGAGTCGCCTTGGGGTTGACCGGCGCACTCATCATAATCAGGCCGGGCACC
>JBFELD010000079.1:0-8719 GCA_041552375.1 Kiloniellaceae bacterium
AACGCGCGATCAGCGCGGCGCACGCCCGATAGGCCCAGCGGAACAGTGCCCCGAGCGGCGCGAACCCATCGAGCCTGACGAGGATCGGCAGGACGAAATCGCGCTTAACCGACCGACGTCGCTTCCGCGCGCCGGCTTCGTCTCTTTGGCCATGCCATACCAGGTGACTATAGAGCGAGCGGTGCCATGCCGCGATTCGCCCAATGTCGAACCGCAGCGCGGTCTCCCGCGGCCGGGCACCGATCTCCTCCGTGTAGCGCTCATGATGCTCGAGGATATCGATCGCGCGAGCCGATAAGGTGGCGGCATCCAGGTTTTCCATCAGGAACCCGTTTTCGCGATCCGTGATCAAGTTTTGCAGATCGCCGACCCGCGAGGTGAGAACGAGCTTGTTGCACGACAACGCTTCGAGAACGGATAAAGGCGTTCCTTCGCTTCTCGACGGCAGGACCAAGAGCTTGCAGCACCTGATCGCTTCGCGTAGCTCGTCCGGCGTCAACGTGCCCAGGTAGCGGATCCCTCGGTCTTCGGTGACGCTCAGCTTCTCCGGGTTCTTGCCAGCCAGCAACAATGGTTCGCCGGTGGCCGCCCGGATGTCCTCATAGGCTTCGGCCAGAATGTCGAACCCCTTGGAATTTGTCAGATTGCCGATGAATAGGAGGCCCTGCTCGGACATCGGCTCGGGCGTGAAAAATCCGGTATCGATGCCGCAGCTCCGCATCTCCACTTGCTTGACACCCCACGCCAGGCATCGTCGCCGTATCTCCTCGCTCACCGCGATCACCCGGTCGCAACGCCGGAGAATATATCCCATCAAAGCGCGTCTGATGAACGTCCCGCCCATCGCATCGAGGTCGATCAGGCCGTGAACGGTGACGACAACCGGAATGCCGAGAAGCCTGGCAGCGATATAGGCGAAGAAGATGTTCGGATACAGCAGATGACAGTGAACGATGTTGACGCGCTCGCGCAGGAAGAATCCCGCAGTTCTGACACCTTCGAAAAATGGCCCCCAAAGTAAGACCCCCAAAGGCTTGAGCTTTCGCATGTGGCGATAGACATAAAAGGTCGAAAGGTTCTTGGTCTCATCCCTCTCGACGACGCGCGCGTCCCGGTAGATGACCTCCGTTCTCTTCCGCTCGTATTGGAATTCCTGCCGTTGCCAGCGCGCCAGCGCAATCGCCTCGACCCGGTCGCCCAGGGACGCGATCAAACCCTCCAGGAAGATCTCCGCGCCGCCCACGGGCTCTGGCAAATTGCCGACGAAGCCGACGCGCAAGGCCCTTGGGCGGTCGAGTGGCCGCTGCCGGCCCCGGCGTCCCAACTCATAGAGGCTTCCAAGAAGGCTCGGAGGCCTGGTTGAGGCCAGACCGCTGGACGTGTCTATCTCTGTCGACATCCTCTCCGTGCCGCCGTTAGCCATGTTACGCGATGGGACGCCCGAGAATCGGCGGCCTCGGTCGTTGACGGCGCCGATCAAAGGGAGCGCGCATTCAAATGAATCTTCGCGCTGCGCGCCAATAGAAGGAGACGACTGCGTTCAAACAGGTCAGGATGGCCTTGTCCATGCGCGCGCGTGTCAATTCGACGGTAAATGGTAGCGCCCCTCCCTCAAGAATCTCTCGATCGGGCGTGCGGCGCCCTGCTTGGATCGCCCGGCGCCGCTCGATCAGGCGCCGCCAGTGCGTCACGTTCCACCAGGCGGCCCGGCACCATAAGCCCAGCCAACCGCGCCTTATGGCCCCACAAAACTGTACGAATTCATAGACAAATAGCGCAGGAGCCAAAATTAGCACGGTCCTGAGCGAGTAATTCTTTGCAATTACTTGCCAGCGATTTCTTATCAAACAGTATACACGCGTCCGCGAGAACTCCGAGCCTGGCCGATAGGAGAGCCCCTCGGTTCCTGTGCCGTGCACGACCGTCGCCGACGGCACGGAAAGCAAATGGTAACCAAGCACCCGTGATCGCACGCCGAGATCGTGGTCCTCGTAATTGAAGAAGAACGACTCGTCGAACAGCTCATCGCCATGCCAGCGTGACCGGTCGATCATGAAGCAGGCCGTGATGAGCGAGTTGTTCCTGGCAATGCCGTCATCCCCACAGGCCGCCGCGGCCTGGTCCGCGTATCGGGGACTCATCAAGCCGAGGAAATGGCAGTTCGCCCCTTCGTACTGCACGATCGAGGTGTCCGCGGCGTAAAACACGCGGGGCGCGGCCGTAAGCGCCATCGGATCATCGTGAAGCGCCTGCGCCAGAAGCCGCGGGCAGCCGTGCTGCAGCACCACGTCGTTGTCGATGAACAAGACCAGATCGTGCCGTGCCGCGCGCAAGCCTTCGTTGCGCGCCACACCGGGGCCGAGATTGGTGCTGAGCTTGATCAGCCGCGCCGAAGGGTCGAGATCGGCGATGACCTCGAGACTCTCATCGGAAGAAGCACTATCGACGACGATAAGCTCGTCCGTCGGTCGCCCCTCACGACCGATCGCGGCCAGCGTCTCGGCAATGAAGCCGGCGCCATTGTAGTTCACGACGCAGAAGCTTATCGGTGCGCTCGACCTGTCGTTCACTGCGCAATGTTCCCAGCGGTGTCACAACAACGGGATAAGCACGATCCAGCGTTCATCGGTGCGCCGCGCAGGCGCGGCCACGGGCGAATAGGGACGAGCGCAAAGGCACGCTTGGTCGGAATGGACAACGCCACAGCCGGCCAGATCGCCAGTGTATCGTGTGGCGCGCGGGCCGGGATGATGTCAAGGCCGGAGTTCTAGTCCGGGGGCGCCGGATGGGCGCGCGAAGGACCGATGCCGGCTGCGACGGTGTCGGCCACTCACGTCCTCTCACCTACTTCATGACGAGGCTCTTGCCCCGGTCCTGGCCGATCAGGACGGCGATAATGACGACGCTCCCCTTCACGACCATCTGCGAGTACTGATTGACCCCCATGAGGTTCAAGCCGTTGTCCAGCAGAGCGATGATGAGGACCCCGATCAGCGTCCGGTGGACGCCACCGACGCCGCCCGAAAGAGAGGTGCCGCCAACCACGATCGCGGCCAGCGAATTCAGCAGAAGATCCTGCCCAAGGGTGGGCCCGGCCGCGCCCAGGCGTGCCACGGCCAATGCTCCGGCCAGGCCCGCCATCAAGCCGGAAAGAGCAAAGGCATATATCTTGTAGCGGCGTACGGGTATGCCCGCGGTGCGCGCCACGGCCTCGCCGCCGCCGATGATGTACATATACCGGCCGAATCGTGTTCGGAAGCATATGAAGACCATCAAAGCCCATCCGCCGACCGCGAAAAGCGCGATATTCGGAATGTTGGGGATGGCCTGTCCGATCGCCAGGTCCTCGAACAGGATCGAATCGTAGCGCAACGCGCGCCCTTGCAGGATCTCCCAGGCCAGTCCGGTGAACACGGACAGGCTGCCCAGCGTGACGACGAAGGAGGGTATTCGGCCATAGGAGAAGACCGCGCCGTTCAATGCGCCCAGCAGCGCGCCGAAAGCGATCGCAACGAGCAGAACCTCGGCGCCCATGCCCAGGCCGTTGATCGCCTTGACCGTGACCGCGCCGACGAGGAGCACCATGGCACCCACCGAGAGATCGATGCTTCCCATGAGGATGACGAAGGTGGCGCCAAGGCACGCGATCAAGAGCGTGCTGGCCTGTCCCGAGATCGCGCGCAGATTACGTAGGGTGAGAAAAGCGTCGCTGGAAATAGCGAAGAATATGATAAGCGCGATGACGACCAAGACCGGGAGCCAAAGGCTGGTATTCGTCAAGCTACGCCGCAACGCTATCGATCGCGCGAACACGGAGGATATCTCGTCGATCATGGTACCGCGTTCGCCCCACCCTCTTCGTTCATTCTTCCCGCGATTGTAACATCACTCAGCATGAGTTGGATAATCTCTCGCTCGCTGGGTTTCGCCTCCTGCGGCGCATCGACGATGGTCGTGACCTGTCCATGTTTCATGATCGCGACACGGTTCGACAGCCCGATGAGCTCCAACAACTCATCGGTGATCAGAATGATGCCGACGCCCTTGCTGGTGAGCCGGCGAATGATCGCGTAGATCTCTTCCTTGGCGCCGGCGTCGACCCCGCGCGTCGGATTGTCCAGGATCAGAACCTTCGGATCTCTGCACAGCCAGCGGGCGAGCACGACCTTTTGCTGATTGCCGCCGGAAAGGGTATCGCAAGGCGCATCGGCGCCCGAGGCCTTGATCGCCAGGTCGGCGATGAAACGCTCGGCGACCTCGGTTTCCTTGCGCCGGCGCCAAATTCCGGCAGCGCCGGAGAAGATGTCACGTCCGCTCGCAAGCGACAGGTTCCAGGCCACCGTGAACAGCGAGATCATGCCCTCCGCCAGGCGCTCGGCCGGTACGTACCCCAAGCCCAGACCGATCAAGTCCGAGAATTCGGGCAATCCACCCTTGAAGTCCTCGAAGACGATGCTACCGCGATCGGGCCGCTGAATACCCGCCGCGCCCTTGCCGAACTCCGATTTGCCCGAATTCAGGAGACCGCCGATCCCGAGGACCTCGCCGGCACGCAAGGTGAGGTTGACGTCCTCATAGACGCCCTCCAGTCCCAGCCCCTTGGTTTCGAAAAGAATAGCTGCGCCGTTCACCTGGCGTTGTTCGTCCTCATGGTAGTAGTCCGCGTCTCTTTCCCGACCGACCATGAGCCCATGCAACTGGCGCTCGTTGGAGCTGTCCGGGTCGACCTCGGCAACGAGGTTGCCGTCCTTGAGCACATAGATCCGATCGCTCACCTCGAGAACCTCGGTCAAGCGATGCGACACGAAGATCAGGGACCCTTTCTCCTTGAGCCGGCTCATCAGATCGAAGAACGCGGTCTCGTCGGACCGGTCCAGCGCGGAGGTCGGCTCGTCGAGCAACACGATCGGGTGCTCGATGTCCAGTAGGACGGAAGGCACGATACAGGCCCGCGCGATCTCCACGAGCTGGCGCTTCGAGAAGCTCAGATCGCTCGTTCGCTGCATGACGTCGATATCCAGGCCCGCCGCGGCCACGATCCGCTTCGCCGTTTTCACCATCCCTGCGTTGTCGACGAGCTGGAGGCCTTTGCAAAAGAGGGACTCGTGCGACAAGACCAAATTCTCGTAGACCCGGATGTTGGGTATCAGGGCCTGTTCCTGAAAGACACGGGATACGCCCTTCAGACTGGCGGCGTGATAATCGCCGGGCCGGAATGGTTGCCCGTGGAGCTCCATATGGCCCTCATCGGCCGTGACGATGCCCGATATTATGTTGAACAGGGTCGACTTGCCGGCGCCGTTCTCACCGACGACGCCGATGATCTCGTTCGCACCGACGTCGATGCTCACGCGGTCGAGCACACGGGTCTCCCCATAAGACTTGGAAATCCCCGATACCTTCAAAACGCTGGTCGAGCCTGACATCTCCGCGAGCCTCTGGTCGTTCGACCCGGGCGGCTCGGCCGATCCGGGTTGACGGGCGGCGCAAGCACATCGCCTGCCGCCGCCCCTTCCGAACAACCGGGCCGCCCCGCGGGCGATTAAGCTTTCATCGGCGAGGGGCCGAAGAAGTCGATCTTGTAGTGATCGGCGTATTCCTGGCGCACCGCCTTGGCCTCACCACTTTCCCGGGCTTTGACATAGTCGGCCGGATAGTCCCAGCCCGGCGGCTTCGGAATGCCGCCCCACTCGAGATCGATATCCATCGGGAAGACCTCGGCCTGCGGATCCCAGTCGTCGGGATGCTCGACCTTCGACATCAGCTTGTAATCGTAAGGCTCGACATCACCGTTGTTCACATAGCGATCGAGGTAGACGCCCACATTATCCTTGGTCATGGTGATCGAGCGCCAGTTCATCAAGCGCTCGGCCGCTCGCGGCTGCCAACCGTGAAGGACGTCATAGAGCCGGGTCGTCAATAGCGCTCCCATGTATTGTGGCACGTTGGCGCTGGTCGAGAGCAACCGGCCGCGCTGGATCATCTCGGCCCCCCCCGTGGTGCCGTCCGCACCGCTGAGGAACACGTCCTCGCCCGGACTGAATCCCGCGGCCCGAAGCGCTGCGATGCAGCCATCGGCAACATCGTCGTTCTGGGCGATCACGCCGCGAATATTCGGGTGGCGTGAGATCAGGTCCTCCATGGCCTTTTGCGAGTCCTCCCGGTTCCACTTGCCGGGCAGCTCGCCCGCCAGTTTGACCTTCGGAAAATCCTTGAGCGCGTCATCTCGGCCGCGCGAGCGGATGAGATCGGTCGAGTTGCCCTCCACACCCGTGACGCCGACGATGTCGCCGCCGTCGAAGGCATCCATCACAGCCTTGCAGACCTCGACCGTGACCGCGCGGTGGGCCGAGAACTCCTCGGGCACCGCGTACATGGTGTAGTAGTCCCCAGCCTCGAACGGTGTGAACCAGGGCAGCGTGCCCCAGGTATTGTCCAGCCAGACCTTGTTCTCGTTGGCCAGCTGGGCGATCCGTTTGATGGACCCGCCACCCGGTGCATGCAGCAAGACGGCCTGCGTGCCGGCGGCGATCTGCTGTTCGAACTGGTTCAACTGCCGCTCAGAGTCGAGCTGACCATCCACCGAGGTGATGCCCATGCCCAGCGCCTTGGCGGCGCCATTGGCGCCAGTGTCCGCGTTGGCGACGTATTCGAGCCGCAGGGTCATCATCAGATGGGCCATCTTGCCGCCCTTGTCCGCCAGTGCGACGCCGGGGAACCCCATCGACAGACCGGTCGCCGACGCGATCGCGCTGGCCGAAGCGAAGGCCAGGAACGTTCGCCTGTCGACACCATGGAGATCCAATCTTTCCATGTGCCGGTCGATCACGTTTTTCTCGGTGAAGTCAGGAAACTTTCTAGGATCAAGCCTTTTCGTCATTTTTTCCTCCCTTATCCCGATGCTGCCCTAGCTCTTTTGAAACAAGTGATTTGCATGTCTCGCGTTGGATTTAGCCGGCGATGGTAAAGGCGATCTTGCCGTCCTCCTCGACGCGCTCAGCCTTGCCCTGCTCAATCAGCCAGAGCAGGTGCGTTTGAATGCAGCACTCCGCATAGCACCGCCGCTCACCGATCCCGGTGGACACGGCGTAATCGAGCTCCGACTTCACCGGCATGACCTCGGGCACGAGGTCCTGCGTCGTCAGCGGGCGGCCTTCGCGCCGCATGACGAAGAGGATGCGGTTTCGTGTGTCGTCTTGTTGCTGGCGCATATGCAGGAGCCGACGTTTCGAACTCTCCTCGGAATAGGCCGACAGGCCGTGCCCTTCGAGCAGGAGCTGCGGCTTTAAGTCCAAACATTTCTGGATCGACTCCCAGTGTGCCTTGGCATCACCGATTGGGGCCGGTCCCAGCGGCGTCGGATAATGCAGGAGGTCACCCGAATAAAGTGAACCGCTGTGCGGGTTCCAAATGCCGATGTGCCCCGGGCAGTGACCGGGCAGATGGATCACCTCGAGCTTAAGACCGCCACATTCCAGAATATCGCCGTGCTCAACCTCGACATCGACCTCGACGGGAAAGTTCCAGTACTTGTCGATGATCGAGGGATCGGAGAGACCCAGGCTCTCACCTTCCTTGAGGTTGAAGTCGGCCACCACCTCCTCGGGCGTCGTGCCGAAGCGGGTGATGTTCTCCGGCCTGGTCACGATCATCGGATCCTCGATGATCGGCTTGTCGGCCGGGTGGCACGCAACCATCGCACCGTAACGTTCCTTCAACATCTTGGCGTTGCCGGTGTGATCGTAGTGGAAATGGGTGATGACGATGTATTTCAGGTCGTTCTTTTCCTTATCGAGCAGTTCGACGAGGAAGTCGCCCATGCCGTTGTTGTACTCCGGCAATGTCCAATTGCCCGTATCGATCAGGACGTTCTCGCCCTGGCCACGGATCAGATAAACGCCGCTTTGGACATAGCCATCCAGCTCATCCTCGGCCCAGGGCCCGTGAATCCCGGGAATTCCCCAGCCGTCAGGTGTCTCGGCCCAAAAGAAGATCATATCGCTGGCTCCCTTCCCTCGCCTCTTGAGGCGTTTTCTTTTTGTGATGCGAAAGGTTGAAACCCTTGTGTCGACGGCAATCTCGAGCGCCGAAAGGCGCTTGGTGCCGCACCGCCGCACGCGTGCTTGCCACGCGGGCAAGGCGCCCGGCAGGCTCGTCTGGATTGTGTTCCTGGTTTATCGTGGTATCGGGGTTTATCGTGATATCGGGCGCGGCGTCTTCCTTGGCGGTTTCCGGCGATCGGGAACCGACCTCCTCGATCGTCTTTCGGATGACAGGGAATTCCCGCGCTCGTCTGCCCGGTGCGTCCGCGACGCATCGAGCAAAAGCGTCACTGTCCTCCGAGATTTTTGCGATCCTGTGGGTAAGGGTGTCCTCGACCTCTCCCCACCGCCCTTCTTTCGTGGCTTCCGACCGCTTGATGAAGCCTGCCATCGGCTTCGTTCCCCTTGCGCCCCCCGGAAAATGTAAACGTTTTCATAAGTGACCCAAATAATACGGCTCATCGCCGATCTTCTACCATGGGGTACTTCAATTGCTCATGTCAAGTGAACCCTTGCCGCCCAAGCCCCTCAGGAACGGCGGTTCTCGTCCAAGGAGCGGGAGACGGCGCCTTTCCCCGGATCGAGCACGAGGCGTGGCTATGCCACCCTAACGACGTATTGCATTTCGGTTTTGGCTTCCGGATCGAACTCCCTGCGGCCCGTGAAATTGATATGCT
>JBFELD010000080.1:0-8692 GCA_041552375.1 Kiloniellaceae bacterium
GTAGTGTGCCACGCAGGTCCCGGAATAGAAGAAAGCCTTCAGCGGATCGTGGGGACTCATGCGCAATGCTTGCTGGAAGTAACGGATCGCCTCTACGGATTGCCCGTCGAAGACCAGGGCCCAACCGAGGTATCCATAGGCCGTCGCGAAGTTGGGGTTAAGATCAAGGGCGCGTTTGTACTCGCGTACCGTTGCTTCGGTATCCCGTTCGGTGAAGGAAAGATACCCGAGCGCGAGATGAGCCCAGGGATCTTCGTCATCGAGGGCGACGGCCCGGCGGGCGAGATCGGCCGCGTAGCGGTGCGTTAAATCCGATCTGTACCGAGATTCGCCGCTTTCCGGGACCCAACCGACGTGCCCCGAGACCAGAAGGGCGAAGGCGAGCAGACTGTGGGCCGGACCATAATCGGGGTATTGGCGAACCGCTTGGCGACGCATCGCGATGGCAGCTTCGCTATCCTTGGTGGTCATCCGCCAATAATGCCTGAGCGCCCGCATCACGAGATCCCATGCGCCCAGGTTTTCTGATGAGCGACGCTGCGAGCGTACGACTTCGGCGGCAACCAGTTTGGGCTCGATCGCTGCCGTGACGCTTTGGGTGATATCGTCTTGCAAGGCGAAGATATCGCGGAGCTGGCGGTCGTAGTGCTCTGCCCAGTGTTGTGCGCCGCTGGCCGCATCGACGAGCTGCGCCGTGATACGCAATCGCTCTCCAGCCTTGCGGACGCTGCCCTCGAGCAGGTAGCGCACGCCCAGCTCCCGTCCGATCTGCTTGATGCCGACGGTTCCGGTTTTGTAGACGAAGCTGGAGTTACGCGAAATGACGAGGAACCAGCGCAGCCGGGAAAGGGCGGTGATGATATCTTCGGTAATTCCGTCACTGAAGTATTCCTGCTCGGGATCACCGCTGAGGTTGGCGAAGGGAAGCACTGCGATCGACGGCTTTTCTTCACAGTGATCCTGTATGGGGTCGAGCGTCGACGCCGTAGGATCGCTATGAGCAAGGTTGATCTGCTCGAACAGACGTTCGGTTTCCGGCTGTGGATCGACCTCAAGCTCGCGCCGCAGGACCGTGCGACAGGTGTCGTATTGAGCGCGGGCGAGGCTGAGCTGTCCCTTGTCGGCATAGCTACGCATCAAGGCGCGGTGGGCGGTTTCGTCCATCGGGTCGAGGGTCAGCAGATGCTTTGCCGCCGCAGTGGCTTTCTCGTCCGCCCCCTCGCCCGACCAGTGTTCCAGAAGCTTGACGTCGGCCTCTATCGCCAGCTCATGTAGCCGCCGGCGCTCGTCGGCGAGAACGTCCTCGATGGAACGGTCGCGCGCGCGCACGCCCTCTAAAAGCTGGCCACGATAGAGACCGATGGCGGCCTGCAGAGCTTCGGGCGAGCCCTCTTCGATGAGCGAGGCGAAGGTCAGGGTATCGATCTCGGCAGCCAGCGGGTCGAGGGCGAGGACCTCCTTGTCGACGATCAACGCAGAGGGCTCGAGCCCTTTCAGCGCTCGCCGCAGGGTCCATAATGCCTGGCGCAGGCTGCCCCGAGCCTGGCTTTCACCCCGCTCGCCCCACAGCAACGCCATCAACTTCTCGCGCGTTTGTGGTTCTCCCGCGCGCAAGGCGAGATACGCGAGCAACAATATCACCTTGTTGCCCGAAATCGGGATGCGCCGGCCTTCCGCATCGTGGGCTTGAAAGCCGCCAAGAAGGCTCAGGCGGAGCGACCTCATCGTGCTGCTCCTCATACTCGAGGGCCTACGATTCACGCGCGACATCGTAAATTTCGAATATTTAACGCCGATTTGACGGCGACCGCAATGACCCGGCGAGCGAAATTGACGCCCGGCGATACGGCTCTCGAACGCTCGCCCGATAGGCTTGCGATGGACCCACCAACAAAGGGGATCTTGCCATGAAAATATATCATCTCTTGATTGTGGCCGGCCTGGTCTCGGTCGTTTCGACGAGCGCCGTCAAGGCCTTCGACCAAGGACAGTACCAGTCCGTGAAGCAGAGCCAGAGCGATTGCCCTTGGTGCGACCTCAGCGGCGCGGACCTCACGAACGTCAAGCTGAGCGGCACCGATCTGGGCGGGGCCGACCTGACCGAGGCGGATCTCTCGGGGGCGGTGTTGACCGAGGTCGATCTCACCGGTGCCGACCTCACTGGTGCGGTATTGACGGGTGCCAACCTCAAAGGAACCGACTTGACCGGCGCCGACCTCGATCAAGTGGATCTCTCGGCCACCGTTCTCGAAGGTGCGAAGTTGGAGAAGGCTTACTGCGATTGGGCCACCCGACTGCCCACGGGATCGGGTCTGGCCTGCGTCGGGGTCACGATCGAACGAAAATAGATCCGGGCGTGGTTGGACGGTTCTCCGGTGAACGCCCTCGCCGCTGCCTCTCGCGCGGGGGCGGGGGTGTAATCCGGCACCATCTGTGGCACGTAGTAGAGCATACGCTTAATGAAACCGGGTGGTCGCACCATGCTCTCACGGCTTTTGATGGTCTTGCTCTCACTTTTTGCCGGTGGCGCCGCGGCGGCGGCGGAGACGATGCGTTCGGCTCACGACTTCGCCTTTACCTCGATCGAGGGGCGGCCGCTCCCGCTGACGGACTATCGCGGCAAGGTGGTGCTCGTGGTCAACACCGCCTCCCAATGCGGCTTTACCCATCAGTATGCCGACCTACAGGCCGTCTGGGTGCGGTATCGCGATCAAGGCCTCGTGGTGCTCGGCGTACCCTCAAACGACTTCGGCTCTCAAGAACCCGGCACGGAGGACGAGATCAAGACCTTCTGCGAGGTCAATTTCGACGTCGATTTTCCGATGACCGCTAAGGTCCGGGTGACAGGCAATGAGGCGCACCCCTTTTACAAATGGGCGGCCGGGGAGGTCGGGGTCGTCGGTGTCCCGCGTTGGAATTTTCATAAATACCTGATCGGCCCGGACGGGTTGCTGGTTGATTGGTTCTCCACGCCGACGTCCCCGACCTCGGGCAAGGTGACACGCGCCATCGAGGCTCAGATTTCGCAAGCCGAGAGCGCCCAGGGCGCCGATTGAGCATCGCGTGCCCGCGCCCGAGGGAACTCGCCGGAAATCGAGCCGGGACCTCTTGGGCCTGGTGGCTTTTCTCGCCTTATGCCTGGCGGTCTCGGGCCTTGGCGGCGCGGTGACGGCAACGAGCGTGGGGAGTTGGTACCAAGCGCTCCAAAAGCCCACCTTCAATCCGCCCGATTGGGTCTTCGCGCCGGTTTGGACAACGCTTTACATCATGATGGCAATCGCGGCTTGGCGGGTCTGGCGCCGTGGCCCAACCCAGAGCACGCGTCGCGCGCTCATGGTCTTTGCCGTGCAGCTCGCCTTGAACTTGGGTTGGTCGGTCGTCTTCTTCGGGTCCCGCCAAATCGGTTTGGCGTTGATCGAGGTGGTGGTGCTTTTTGCCGCCATCATCGCCAACATGGTTCTGTTCTGGCGGATCGACCGTCCGGCGGGTGTTTTTTTCGTGCCTTACGCCCTGTGGGTCGCTTACGCGAGCGTGCTGACCGCCGCGCTTTGGTGGCTCAACTAGGTCCCTCGGTGCGAGAGGGGCCACAGCCCCTGTAAAGTTATGCGGTTTGGCCCCATCTAGTGTACGAGAATTCGCGCGCGCGGTTCGGTAGGGTCGAAACTGCCAAACAGACCGCTAGCTGAAAAGGAGAGAGAGATGCAAGGATCGCGACACGAAATGGTCGGCCAGACCATAGGCCGGCGCGCGCTTTCGGCTTCTCTAGCCGGTTTGGCGCTTGGCGTCACCGTCGCCGGCCCGGCTCGGGCGTTGGACTTGCTGAAGGACGCCGAGGATGCGATCCAAGGGCTGGGCAGTGGTGGTTCCGCCGGAGGGCTGAGTAACGCGGAGATCAGCGACGGTCTGGTGGAGGCGCTTCGGGTCGGAACCGAGCGCGTGGTCGATCAAGTGGGGACCGCCGATGGCTATAACTTGGACCCTGACATTCATATTCCCTTGCCGGGGGCCCTGAAGGACGTCCAAAAGGCGCTCAAAACCGTCGGCATGGCCGACATGGCCGACGATTTGGAGCTGCGCCTCAATCGGGCCGCAGAAGCGGCGGCACCGGAGGCCCAGGAGCTCTTTTGGCAGGCGATCGGCGAGATGACCTTTGACGATGTGCAAAAGATCTACAAGGGACCCGACGACGCCGCGACCCGCTATTTCCAGGACAAGATGACCCCGCCCCTGGCCGAGCGGATGCAGCCCATCGTCGACCGCTCCTTGGCGGATGTCGGCGCTATCCAGTCTTACGACGCGATGATGGCCGAGTACGAGACTCTTCCCTTCGTTCCGGACGCGAAAGCCGATCTGACCGACTATGTCGTCGACAAGGGGATGGATGGCATCTTCCACTATGTCGCGATCGAGGAGGCGGCGATCCGCAACAACCCGGCCGCCCGCTCGACCGAGCTTCTGCAGAAGGTCTTCGGCGCCAATTGAGGCTCCGGCCGCGCGCTCTCGATAGGACCTTGGTCATGGCAACCTTAAGCTATCCCATCGGCCAGGTGCCGGGCGACCTGGAGCCCTGGCCCTTCGTCGGTGAAGTTTCGGACTACAAGATCGTTCGTGGCGAACCGCGGGCCTCGGGCCGGATGGATCTGGGTAGCTCCGAGGGCCGGCATCGGCTGGGCATCTGGCATTGCACCGCCGGGGCCTTCGAGTGCACCGAGCGTGGCGACGAGCTGCAGACGATACTGGCGGGGCGCCTGCGCCTGGTTCGGGCCGACGGTCACGCCCAGACCTTCGGCCCCGGTGATAGCTTCTTCACCCGTAAGGGCGAGCGTCTCTTGTGGGATATCCTCGAAGATGTGACCAAAGTCTTTTTCACCCACGACCGCGATGGCCGTCCCGACGGGGAGGAAAAGGCCGGTTAGTCAGGGCACGGCCCGGCGGACTTTCGTCTCTCCACCGTTCAGAAGCGGGTCCAGACAGTCATCGGCCAAGGGCTCAATCGGCGTGAAATCACGGTGCGCGATCCACTCCGGGCGCTTGTGCTGGCGAATGTGGTTGCTGACCTCGCACAGGCTCAGATAGACGATTGTCCGGCCCCAGGGCGAAATGTTCGGCGGGCTCGCGTGGACGAGGTTGCAGTGGAACATCAAAACCGAGCCCGCGGCACCGGTCGGCGCGACGATGCCGCCTTCTTCGGCCAGACAACGTACCGTCTCCCGGTCTAGGGTCCAGAGCGGATAGCTGGTCGACTCGAGATCGTGCCCGGCCTCCAACACCCCGCGCCGGTGGCTCCTCGGTATCAACATTAAGGGCCCGTTGACGTTGGTCACATCGTCCAGGAACAATGCGATGTTCATGGCCCGAGGCTCGGGCATGAGGTCGTCGCGCGACCAGGTGCCATAGTCCTGATGCCACTGCCAGATGGCGCCGTCGAAGGCCGCCTTGGCGTTGACCTTGAACTGGTGGATGTAGACGCGACCCTCCAGGATCTGCATGACCGGTTCGATCAGGCGCGGATGCGCGGCCAGCAGGCGGAAGGGCTCGCTATAGGTATGGGCTGCGAAGGCCGTGCGTGGGGCGCCGTTGTCCTCGCGCCAGACCTCCTGGCGCTCCAGCTCGTAAAGATGACCTGCCTCATCCCGCAGCGCGGCTGCTTCGGCGGATGAAAAGCAGTTGGGAAGAAAGATGTACCCCGTCTCGTGGAACTGGGCCAGTTGGTCTTCGCTCAGTCTCATGATGGCAACCCTCGCCAAGGAACCCGCGCTCAGGGCCGGCGGCCCTCGCACTTGATATCGCTCACCATTATGAAGCCCTTGGCGGCGAATGTCCCGACCCTCTTGGGCGGGGTCCGATGACTGGCGCCCCGAATGCCCGGTACGTTGCCGAGGGCTGCGTTCTGTTCCAAGTGGACAGCTTCGCGCTACCAGGCTATCGGTTTGATCGAGATCGCGGGGGATGACCCAATGACATTTGATCCAATGGGCTACAAGCAAGCGATAAAGGAAGAGTGGGGACGTGCCGCGCAAGGATGGCACGATTGGATACCGGCCATAAACGAGTGGCTGGAAACCGCCACGGAAATGATGCTCGACCAAGCGGGTGTTGTCTGCGGAAGTCGGGTGATCGACATCGCCGCGGGAGACGGCGGTCAGTCAATTTCCGCGGCGCGGCGTGTTGGCCCGACCGGTGAGGTCCTGGCCACCGACATAGCGCCGGAATTCGTTGAGCTTGCCAATGGCGTGGCCGGCAGGCTGAAGCTGATGCAGCTCGAAGCGGTGGTCATGGATGCCGAAGACCTGACCTGTGAAGACAATCGTTTCGATGCGGCGATATCACGTCTGGGCCTTATGTACCTTCCTGATTTGCAGCGGGGACTTCAGGAGATCATGCGCGTGCTGCGGCCGGGCGGAAAGCTCTCGGTCGTCGTCTTTACCAGCGCGGAGAAAACGCCGTTTTTCTCGATCCCGGTCCAGCTGATCCGAGACAGACGCGGCCTTCCCCCACCCGAACCGGGTGGGCCGGGCCCATTCAGTCTTGGGGGCGCCGGGGTTCTTGCCGGCGAGTTCAGGGCGGCTGGCTTTGGTAAAGTGAAGGAAAGCGTGATCGAAGCTCCGCTCAGATTTTCCTCGGCCGACGAGTGTTTGCGGTGGCGACGGGAAGCTTCAGGCACAATGCGACAAATGTTGAGCGGCCTCGACCAACAAACAAAGGACGCGATCTGGGATGAGGTTGCGGCGGCACTCCGAACCTTCGAGACCAAGGATGGGTTCGAATCCCCGTGCGAGCTTTTGATTTGCTCCGGGACGACATAGCCGCGTCGGAGTTTCCTGAGACGTTCTCGAATGGTCTGTCTCAGGTACGGACCTTGCCGGTGCCACCAAGGCGCGACCGGACCGCCCGGGAAAAAAGGAGCGGCCGGTGAGGCCGCTCCAAGATATTGTATTCCCTGCTTTTTCTCGTCACGGATGCTTAGTCGATGGCGATCGGTGCGCCGGGTGATCCCGTGGCACCCACGATCGGCGCCGGAGAATAGACGTAGGCGAAGGTGTAGACGCCATCGCGGACCAGTTCGTCCAGATACATGATCTCTTGGTTCACCAGTCCGTGGCGGGTGAGCAAATGGGTATGGACACAAAAAACGCAGCCCGGATCCTCGCCGGGCACCGCCTCTGTTCCCCAGGTGTCGGCGCCAACGACCCCGGCCTGCACATCATCGGAAAGCCACTTGGCGATCTCCATGCCGATACCGGGCTCGCCCGAGTTGAACTTCTCGTTGTCCGCCAGCCAAAGCTTGCCCCAGCCGGTGTGGAAGAACACGCCGTCGCCCGGCTTGAACTCGAAGCCCGCCATGCCTTGCTTGTCCAGCGCCGCCTTGACGTCCGCCAGAGTGATGACGTACCCCGCGTCCAACATCTCCACCCCTTTGGCCGCGGCGATATCAAGCAGCACGCCGCGGGCCACGATGGGATGCAGCTTGTCCACGCCGACTTTCTTGAGGCCTGTGTCGGTCAGGATTTCGGACGCCTTGAAGCCGTTGTAATATCGAACGTCACTCGAATCCTGGGCGCCATTGACGGCGACGCTGATGTGGCCGATGCCATCGAACTGCGTGCCCACCTGCCCGATTTCGCTGGTGATGATCTCGTCCTTGTAGATGATCGCGTTCGCCCCGGCGGGACCGCCCGAGCCCTTGCTGGGGGTCTTCATCTCGAAGATGCGATTGCTGAAAGTGGGAATTCCCGCTTCGTACGGACGCCCTAGCTTGTAGACCTTGCCCTTGTCCGCTTCCGCCAAAGCTCGCAGGATGACCTCGGGTTTGGCATACCAGTTGGTCGAGCCGGCCTCGTCATCAGCGCCCCACAGGGGATGCGGCCACCAGCGTTCTCCGATCGGCGTCTCGGCTTTGCCGATCACCCAGGATTTACCTTCACAATCCTGCCAGGTTTCGGGGGTGCACTCGGCACGGGCCTCGTGAGACTGTCCAAACACGATCACGAGTAACGCTGGCAACAAAAACCAAAACTTTCTCATCTTTCGGTCCTCACCTGTTTTGATCGAGTCGCATGTCACGACATCGGATAGGAGCGACACGTTGCGCTCCGATGGGATTATGCCCTGCACGGGCCGGAACTTGAAGGCCGAGTGTTACGCCATGAGCTAGGTGCCAACCGGACTTCATGAGAAAGCACGGCGCACAAGCGTCGAGCACGCCCTCACCACCGGCGGCTCACGCCCTGGTTCGAGCGGGCGCTCCGCCCGCCCCTGGACCCACGGCGTTGTGAAATGTAATATCGCTTCCGGCTTCGATCGGGGCGAGCCAGATGAAAGACACACCCATTCCGTCGAATGATGCGGAGCGCCTATCGGTGCTTCGCGAATATCGGATTCTCGACACCCCTCGGGAACCCGTTTACGACGAAGTCACGGAGATCCTGGCGCAGGTCTGCGACTGCCCGCTCGCGGCCATCGGATTGATGGACGAAACCCGGGAGTTCTATAAGGCCACGATCGGCATGCCGGCGGACCTTCGCGAGGTGCCGCGGGAGTTGAACATCTGCTCGCATACCGTCTGCGGCAACGACATCATGAATGTTCCGGACCTGACCAAGGACAAACGCTTTGCGGACAATCCCTCGGTCACGGACGACCCGCACTACCGTTTTTACTGTGGAATTCCGCTGATCAATTCGGAGGGCTA
>JBFELD010000081.1:0-8675 GCA_041552375.1 Kiloniellaceae bacterium
CGCGCCATCGTCCGCAGCTCCGTAATCCGGGCCGCCCCGAAGAGGAATGCAAAACCGAAGAACGCCACAAGACCGGCCGCCACCAGCAGGGCCAAAGCGATCACCTGGAGGCCGAGCGAGCCATCGAGCCAGCTCTCGATCTGTCGGCTCAAGACCCAGATCACGACACCCATCAGGATCGTCGCGATGCCGATCCGCGGCAGTCGCCGCAACAACCGCTGATCCAAGCTGTGGTGGTTGCGGCGCCTCAACGCGACCGCCAGCAGGATCAGATTCAACCAAGCGGCAAGCGCGGTCGCCAAGGCGATCCCCACATGCTGCAACCAGGTAAACAGTAACAGCGAAAGGACCACGTTCGCGCCCACCGTCCAAAGCGCGAAGATAAGCGGCGTGCGGGTGTCCTCGCGGGCGAAGAACGCCGTCTGCAAGACCTTCACCAGAACGAAGGCCGGCAGCCCGCTGGCAAAGGCGATCAGCGCCAGGGAGATCGCCTCGGATCCCTCGCGGGTGAGCGCGCCGTGCTCATAAAGCACGATGATGATGGGCTCCGGGATGACCATCAGGGCGACCGTCGCCGGCAGGGTCAGCAAAAGAGACATCTCCAGGCCGCGGTTCATGCTCTCGCCCGCGGCCTCGATGCTGCCCGCCCGCAGCTTGCGGGCCAGGTCGGGCAGCAGCACCACGCCGAAGGCGATGCCGATCAGGCCGAGTGGGAGCTGGTAGATCCGGTCCGCGTAGTAGAGAAACGAGACCGCGCCCTCCTGCTGCGAGGCGATGATGGTGCCGATCACCAAATTGATCTGCATGGCCCCGGCCGAGGCGACGCCAGGGGCCATCAGGCATAGCAGACGCTTGACCCCGGGCGTCAGACGCGGACGCGGCAGCCTGAGCGGCATGCCGGCGCGGGCCGCGGCCACCACCAGCAAAAGAAACTGCCCGATCCCCGCCAGCGCCACCGTCCAGGCCATGACCGGACCGGGGTGCCCGACGACCGGCAGGACCAGCGCAAGCGCGACGATGAAGAAGATATTGAGCAGGATCGGCGCCGCCGCGGCGGCCGAAAAACGGTAGAGGGAATTGAGAAGGCCGCCCAAGAGCGCCGCCAACGCCATGAACAAAAGGTAGGGAAAGGTGATGCGGGCCAGATCGACGGCAAGATCGAACTTCGCCGGATCGGCGCGGAAGCCCGGTGCCAGCGCCAGCATGACCCAGGGCATCGCCACCATGGCGAGGCCCAAAAGCGGCAACAGCGAGAAGACCAGCACCGACAGCGACTGCTCGGCGAAGCGCTTGGCCGCATCGGGTCCCTCTTCCTCCAGGCGCCGGGCGAAAAGCGGTACGAAAGCCGCGTTGAAGGCCCCCTCGGCGAAGATACGGCGGAACATGTTCGGCAAGCGAAAGGCGACGAAGAACGCATCGGCGACGTCACCGGTGCCGACCGCGCGGGCGATCAGGATGTCGCGGACCAATCCGAGAACCCGGCTGATGCTCGTGTAGCCGCCGACCGTGGCGATGGAGCGCAACATCACCATATCAAGACGACCCCGCACCCCCACCTTCGTCTCCAAGGGCGATCAGCAGCTTGCGCTCGATCGTCCCATGGCGACGCTTGCTCTCGATCTTACGACCCTCCTGGTCCTGCACGTAGAAGACATCGACCACATGCTCGCCGAAGGTCGTGATCCGCGCTTGACGGATCGTCAGCTTCAACTTGGACAGCGCCAAGGTGACCTCGTAGAGCAGGCCCGGCCGGTCGCGCCCGTTGACCTCGATGACCGTATGATCGCGGCTGGCGGCATTGTCGATCAGAACCCGAGGCCGAACCTTGAAGACCCGGTAGCGGCTGGGATAACGCTGCCCTCGTGCCGCCAGCTCCTGCAAGGGTTTCAGCTTGCCGGCCACGCCGCGGCGAATGGCATCGCGCAGCCGCACCAGCTTGCGCGGCTCGTCGAAAGGCCCGCCGGCCGCGTCCTCGATGAAAAAGCTGTCGAGAGCCATGCCGTTCTTGAGCGTGGCGATGCGCGCGCTGTCGATGGAGGCGCCGGCCACCGCCAGGGCACCGGCGAGGCGCGCGAAAAGCCCTTGATGGTCCTGGGCATAGATGGTGACCTCGCTCGCTTGGCGGTAGCTGTCCAAACGGAAATCGATTGCCAGCGTCTCGCCCGCGCGCTCGGCCCGGCGGACAAGCTCGGCCTGCCGCACCAAGGTATCGAGATCCGTCGATAGCCAGTAATCGTCGACACCGCGGCGCAAGTGGGCCGCGAGCTCTTTCTTCGGCCAGTCCGCCAGACCGCTGGTGAGAGCCTCTTTTACCCTTTCAACCCGCGCCTTTACTTCCTCCTTGGCAACGCCGCCCGAGAGCAGCTCCTCGGTGCGCCAGTAGAGCTCGCGCAGCAAGGCCGCCTTCCAGGCGGTCCAGACGTTCGGGCCGACGGCGCGAATGTCGGCCACGGTCAGCACCAGCAGCAGCCTCAGCCGTTCAGGTGATTGGACCAGCTTCGCGAAGTCCTGAAGGGACTTGGGGTCGCCCAGGTCGCGCTTGAAGGCGGTACTCGACATGGCCAGGTGATGGCGCACCAGCCAAGCCGCAGTCTCGGTCTCCGCCTCACTCAATCCGAGGCGCGCCCCGGCCCTGATCACCAGCCTCGCCCCGACCTCGGAATGGTCGCCCTGCCGACCCTTGGCGATGTCATGGAACAGGACCGCCAGATATAGCACGCGCCTGGAGACCACCTTGTGCACAACCTCGCTGGCAATCGGGGCCTCATCCTTGAGGCGCCCCTGTTCGATCTCGTGCAGCACGCCGATCGCGAAAAGGGTGTGCTCATCGACCGTGAAGTGGTGGTACATGTTGTACTGCATCTGGGCCACCACACGGCCGAAATCGGGCATGAATTTGCCGAGCACGCCAGTCTCGTTCATCAGGCGCAAGACGGTCGCCGGATCTTGGTCGGCCGTCAGGATCTCCAGGAATAGAGCGCAGGCGGCCGGCTCGCTACGCAGGGACTTGTCGATCAGCTTCAGGTTTCGGGTAATCCAGCGCAGGGTTTGCGGGTGCACGTCGAGCTCTCGTTCCTGGGCGACGCGAAAGATGCGGATGAGGTCGATCGGCGCGGCCGTGAAGTGCTCGGCCGACTTCACCGCCAGGCGGTCGCTTTCGACACGAAAGCCAGCCACCCGCCGGCGCGGGCTCAAGGACCCCAGCCGCCAGCCCGGACGGTGGCCGTGCTGGACCTCCAGGAACGCGCAAAAGATCCGGGTCAAGGCGCCGACGTCCTTGGCCACCAGGAAGTAGTGCTTCATGAAGCGCTCGACGTCGCGGCTGCCGGCGTGAGTGGTGTATCCCAGCCGCGGTGCGATCGCGACCTGGAAATCGAAGGTCAAGCGCTCCTCGGCCCTGCCGGCCAGATAATGGAGATAAAAGCGTAGTGTCCAGAGATGGCGCTCGGCCTTGCGGAACCGCGCCGCCTCCTCGCGAGAAAAGACTCCCTCCTTCACGAGCGCGCCGATGTCGTCCACATCATAGAGGAACTTGGCGATCCAAAAGAGGCTATGCAGGTCGCGCAAGCCGCCCTTACCCTCCTTGATGTTGGGCTCCAACGAGTAGCGCGAATCCCCCAATCGCCGGTGGCGTTGCTCACGCTCGGTCAGCTTCGCCTTGATGAAAGCCGCCGTCCGGCGACGCCCGCGCCGCAGGTCGCGGCGGAAGCGGCGGCGGTAGTCCCGGAACAACGCCTCGTCTCCGGCAATCGGGCGCGCCTCCAGCAAAGACGTGCAGATGACGTGGTCGGCCTTGGCAAGGCGGATGCAATCGTCGACCGAGCGCACCGCGTGGCCGACCTTGAAACCGAGGTCCCAAAGGAAATAGAGCATCTCCTCGACCACCTGCTCGCTGCGCGGCAAGACCTTGTAGGGAACCAGGAACAGGAGATCGAGATCCGAGAAGGGCGCGAGCTCGCCGCGCCCGTACCCGCCGATGGCAACCAGGGAAATGGTCTCACCGGTCGAGGGATTGGCCGTGACGTAAAGATGACCGCCCACGTAGTCGTAGAGCGCCTGGACGATTTGGTCGACCAGATGGCACGTCGCGCGAGCCGCCTGCACGCCGTTCTCGCCGCCTTCGAGGCGACGCCGGATCGCTTCGGCGCCGTTCTTGTGCGTCTCCTTCAGCAGGGAAATGACCCGCTGGCGCGCCTCCCGGCGAGGCAGAGCCGCATCGCTTGCCGCCACCATCGACGCGGTGAGGGCCGCGGTGTCGATCTCGATTGGCGCTTCGCCCGGCTCGGGCCCGCGTGCCTCGAGAGCCGCGGCGGTTACCGTGGATCCAGCCATCTCATCGTTCGTCGCCCCATCGTTCATTCTTCGCCAGGTACTAATCCTCCGACGCACGGGCAAGCGCTTTCAGTTGATAGATGAGCTCGAGCGCCTCGCGAGGGCTCAGCTCATCCGGCAAGACCTCTGCCAAGCGCGCTTCCAAGGGCGAGGTCGATGGCCCTTGTGGTTCGACGCGGGCCGGGCGGGCCGCGAACAACGGCAGATCCTCTGCCAGCCTGGCCAAGTCGCCCGCCTGCTCACCTCGTTCGAGGATCGCGAGCACCTCCTCCGCCCGCCGAAGCGCCGTCGACGGCAGGCCCGCCAGCTTGGCCACATGGATGCCATAGGAACGATCCGCCGTCCCCGCGGTTACCTCGTGCAGGAAGACGACCTCGCCCTGCCATTCCTTGACCCGCATGGTGTGGCAGGTGAGGCGGGCCAGCTTGGCGGCCAGGCCGGTCAGCTCGTGATAGTGGGTGGCGAAAAGTGCCCGGCAGCGGTTGACCTCGTGCAGGTGCTCGATCGTCGCCCAGGCGATCGACAGGCCGTCGAAGGTCGCGGTGCCGCGGCCAATCTCGTCGAGAATGACCAAGGAGCGCGGTCCCGCCTGGTTCAGGATGGCCGCCGTCTCCACCATCTCCACCATGAAGGTCGAGCGGCCGCGCGCCAGGTCATCGGCCGCGCCGACGCGCGAGAACAGCCGGTCGACGATCCCGATGCGCGCCGAGACCGCCGGCACGAAAGCGCCAGCCTGGGCCAGGACGGCGATCAAGGCATTCTGGCGCAGGAAAGTCGACTTGCCGGCCATGTTCGGGCCGGTCACCAGCCAGATGGCACCGTCGTCGCCGCCATCCGTGCCCAAGGCGCAGTCGTTGGCGACGAAACCGCCGTCCTGGGACACCGCCAAGGCCGCCGCGACCACGGGATGGCGTCCCTGCTCGATCTCGAAGGCGAGAGACTCCTCGACGACCGGCCGGCACCAGCCCGCCTGGCCGGCCAGCGCCGCAAGCGCCGTGGCCACGTCCAAGCGGGCCAGCGCCTGCGCCGTCAGGGCGATGCCGTCGGCCTGACCCGCCACTTCGCTCACCAGGTCCTGGAAGAGTTGCAGCTCGATGGCCAAGACCTTTTCCGCGGCCGAGGCGATCTTCTGCTCCAGCTCGCGCAGCTCGACCGTGGTAAAGCGCACCGCACCCGCCAAGGTCTGACGGTGGATGAACTGCGTGTCACCACTCATCTTATCGGCGTGCGTGGGCGTCACGTCGACGAAATATCCAAGAACGTTGTTGTGCTTGATCTTGAGGGAGCCGATGCCGGTGGCCTCGACGTAGCGGCCTTGCAATGCCGCCACCAGCCGGCGGCTTTCGTCGCGCAAGGTCTTGAGCTCGTCCAACTCCGGCGCATAGCCCGGCGCGATGAAGCCGCCGTCGCGGGCTGCCAACGGCAGCTCGGCAGCCAGCGCCCGCTCGAGACGGTCGACCAGCACGTCGTGATGGCCGAGGTCACGGGCGATCGCGGTCAGGTTCTTGGGCGGCGGCCGCAGGCCCGCCGCGGCAAGCTGTCCGCGCATCACCCGCGCCGCCGCAAGGCCGTCGCGCAACGCGGCCAGGTCGCGCGGCCCGCCGCGCCCGACGGTCAAGCGAGCCAGGGCCCGCGCAACATCCGGACACCTTTTCAAGCCGCCGCGCAGGTCATCGCGCAGCGCCTCTTCGCAGAGAAAATAATCCACCGCGTCAAGGCGCCGCGCGATCGCCGCGATGTCGGTCAGGGGTGCGGCCAGCCGGCTCGCCAAGAGCCGCGCGCCCGCGCCCGTCACACAGCGGTCCACCACCGAGACCAGTGTTCCCCGGCGTCCGCCGGACAGGCTTTCGACCAGCTCCAGGTTGCGCCGGGTCGCCGGATCGATCTCCATCACACTGCCGCTGACCACCCGCTGCGGCGGCGACAACCTCGGCAAGCGGCCTTTTTGCGTGAGTTCGACGTAGTCGATCAGGGTCCCGGCCGCCGAGAGCTCCGCCCGCGAGAAGTCGCCAAAGGCCTCCAGGGTTTTGACCCCGAACATCTCTTGCAAGCGCCGGCGGGCGTTGTCGCTGTCGAAGCGTGCCGAGGGCAGGGGTGACAGGCGCTCCTTCCACTGGCCCAACAGCTCCCACTGCTCGGCCCGCTGAACGAGCCGCTCGGGCAAGAGGATCTCACCGGGCGCCAGGCGCGCCAACACCGACGGCAGGCGCTCGGCTCCGGCCAGCGTCTCGGTCGCGAAGTCGCCGGTGGATATGTCGAGCCAAGCCAGGGCCATGACGCCAGCGGCTTCGCTCACCGCGGCCAGGTAGTTGTGGGCGCGGGCCTCGAGAAGCCCCTCCTCGGTCAGGGTCCCGGCGGTCACCAGGCGGACCACCTCGCGTTTGACCACCGCCTTGCTGCCGCGCTTTTTGGCCGCGGCCGGATCTTCCATCTGCTCGCAGATGGCGACCTTGAAGCCGGCCCGGATCAGCCGGGCGATATAGGGATCGGCCGAATGAGCCGGAACGCCGCACATCGGTATGTCGGCACCCAGGTGCTGGCCGCGCTTGGTCAGCGCGATGTCGAGCGCCGCGGCCGCCTGGCGCGCGTCGTCGAAGAACATCTCGAAGAAATCGCCCATGCGGTAGAACAGCAAACAGTCCTGGTGCCGTTCCTTGATCTTCAGGTACTGCGCCATCATGGGCGTCATCGCGCCCGGCTTGCCGGCCGTGGCCTCGGGGACTTGGTAGGGAGGGGAATTCGGCACGCTCTCGTACGCCTTGGAACCTTGTCGCATAGACCAGGGCGACCTTAGCAGTTGCACCGCCCTTTCGCGAGCCCCGGCTTGCCCTCATTTCCCGGCTTTGACCGGGAGGTGGCTAGTCTCTAACATCCTTTCCCGTGGGACAGCCGGCCTTTGACCGGAACGCATCAAGAAGAACAAGAAAATGAACAAATCCAAGATCACCGACGCGGAAGCGCTCGAGCTGCATGCCGGCGGGCGGCCCGGCAAGCTCGAGATTCACGCGACCAAGCCCTTGACCACGCAACGCGATCTCTCGCTTGCCTACTCTCCGGGCGTCGCAGCACCCTGTCTGCGTATCGCCGAAGACCCGTCTTTGGCCTACGAGTACACCGTCAAGGGCAACACGGTCGCGGTGATCTCCAACGGATCGGCGGTTCTGGGCCTGGGGAATCTGGGCGCGCTTGCCTCCAAGCCGGTGATGGAAGGCAAGGCCGTCCTCTTCAAACGCTTCGCCGATGTCGACGGCATCGACATCGAGGTCGACACCCAAGATGTGGATGCCTTCGTCAACTGCGTGCGCTATCTGGGCCAAACCTGGGGGGGCATCAACCTCGAGGACATCACCGCTCCCGACTGCTTCATCATCGAGCAGCGCCTGCAGGAACTGCTGGATATTCCGGTGTTTCATGACGACCAGCACGGCACGGCGATCATCGCCACGGCCGGCTTGATCAATGCCCTGCACCTGACAGACCGGCGCCTCACCGAGGTTCGCATGGTGATCAACGGCGCGGGTGCCGCCGGCATCGCTTGTGCCGAGCTGGTCAAGGCCATGGGATTGCCCGGCGATCACGTGACCCTCTGCGACACGCGCGGGGTCATCTACGAGGGACGCGACGCCGGCATGAACCAGTGGAAGTCGGCCCACGCGGTTCCGACCGAGTGCCGCGACCTGTCCGATGCGCTGGCCGGCGCCGACGTCGTCTTCGGCCTGTCGGTGCGCGGCGCCATCACCAAGGACATGGTGGCCTCAATGGCCGAGCGGCCGATCATCTTCGCCATGGCCAACCCCGATCCGGAGATCACACCCGAGGAGGTGCGTGAGGTTCGCGACGACGCGATCATCGCCACCGGTCGCTCCGATTACCCGAACCAGGTCAACAACGTCCTGGGGTTTCCCTACATCTTTCGCGGTGCCCTGGACGTGCGCGCGACGACCATCAACATGGAGATGAAGATCGCCGCCGCCGAGGCCTTGGCGCGACTGGCGCGCGAGGAGGTGCCCGATGAAGTTTCCCGCGCCTACGCGCGCAAGAGCATGAGGTTCGGCAACGACTATATCATCCCGGCCCCTTTCGATCCGCGCTTGGTCGTCGACGTACCGGCCGCGGTCGCCCGCGCGGCCATACGCTCGGGCGTCGCCCGCAAGCCGATCGAGGACTTCGGTACCTATGAAGGCCAGCTCTCGGCGCGGCTCGACCCCACCTTCTCCAGCCTGCAGAACCTGTTCGAGAAGGTGCGCGGCACGCCGCGCCGCGTGGTCTTCGCGGAAGGCGAGGAGGAAACGTCGATCCGCGCCGCCATCGCCTTCGAGCAAGCCGGCTATGGCACCCCGGTC
>JBFELD010000082.1:0-8649 GCA_041552375.1 Kiloniellaceae bacterium
GCTCCTGCTGCCGGGCGGACACTTGCCGCTGAACCTCTTCGAGCCACGCTACATCGAAATGTTCGATGCCGCGCTTGCCGGCGAGCGCATGATCGGCATGGTGCAACCCAACACAGAGGCGGCCGACCCGGGCCGCGCCTCGGTCTATCGCACCGGCTGTGCTGGGCGCATCACCACCTTCAGCGAGACCACGGACGGGCGCTATGAGGTCACCCTTCTCGGCCTCATACGTTTCGACATCACGCAAGAGCTGCCGCCGAAAAGCTATCGCTCGGTGCGTCCCGACTTCGGGCGCTTCGCCCCCGATCTCGAGGAGAATGACGCCGAGATCGACCGTGTGCGTCTCCTTACCGCTCTAAAGACCTATTTCCACGCAAAGACCATTCAGAGCGACTGGCAAGCGATCGAGCAGGCCGAGAATGACCGTTTGGTGACGGCGCTGGCGATGCTCTGCCCCCTGGAGTCCTGGGAAAAACAGCTCCTCTTGGAGGCCGAGACGCTCGACAAACGCGCCGAGGTCCTGACGGCGATCTTGGAGATGGCCATCCGCGGCGACGATGAGGAAGTCTTGCGCCATTGACCGCGCGCCACCACGAGCACCCCATGCTTGCACGAGAAGAAGGGACCCAAGGCCATGACCGATGACACCGCCCAGGTCGACCCCAAACTGCTTGAGATACTGGTCTGTCCTTTGACCAAGGGCCCGCTGGAGTATGATGCCGAGGCCGGCGCGCTGATATCACGGCAGGCCGGGCTGGTCTATCCGATCCGCAACGGCATTCCGATCATGCTGCCCGACGAGGCACGCCCGCTCGAGGAGTGATGACACGGCCATGAGCGATGCTAAGCCCTGGCCCACCGAGCTGCGCTATATTGCCGCCGAGAAGCGCCTGGTGGTCGGTTTCGACGATGGAGAGAGCTTCTCGCTGCCGGCCGAGCTTTTGCGCGTGGAGAGCCCCTCGGCAGAGGTGCAGGGACACGGGCCAGGTCAGAAAACCCTGGTCGCCGGACGCCGGCACGTCGGCATCATGGAGATCGAGCCGGTCGGCAATTATGCGGTGCGCCTCGTCTTTGATGACCTGCATGACACCGGCATTTACAGCTGGGAATACCTGCACCTCCTCGGCCGCAACCAGGACACGCTGTGGCGCGACTACCTCGAGGCCTTGGAAGCGCAAAACCTCTCCCGCGATCCCTAAAGCGGCTCGCCGCGCACCAGCCTCGGCAGGTCGCCGAGCAGACCCATGGCATGGCGCATGAACAAGCGCTTCACGGCGGGCAGCCGGTCGACCGCCGCCAAGCCGAGATCGCGTGCCACCCGGACCGGCGCCAGATCGTTCGAGAACAACCTGTTGAGCCCGTCGGTGGCGGCGACCAGCGCCGTCGCATCGAAGCGCCGCCAGCGTTCGTAACGGGCCAGGTGATCCTCCTGACCGATGTCGAGGCCCAGCCGCGCCGCATCGACCAGGACTTCGGCCAAAGCGGCGACGTCGCGGATGCCGAGGTTGAGCCCTTGGCCGGCGATGGGATGGATCGCATGCGCCGCATCGCCGATCAGGGCCAGGCGAACGGCCCGGTAACGCTCGGCATGGCTTAACGAGAGCGGGTAGCACCAGCGCCGCCCGCGGACCTCCAGGCGACCGAGACTGTCGCCGAAGCGCCGCGTCAGCTCCTCGGCGAAGGCGGCGTCGTCCAGGGTCATGACCTTCTCGGCAACCTCACGACGCTCCGTCCAAACCAGGGAGGAGCGGTGGCAGGCCACGCCATCGGAGACGAGCGGCCCATCGATCATGGGTAGCATCGCGAAGGGGCCTGCTGGCAGGAAATGCTCATGCGCGACGCCCTCGTGGGGCAGCTCGTGGCCGACGCTGCAGACGATGCCCGACTGCGGATAGTCCCAGCTCTGCACGCTGATCCCGGCATCGCGCCGCAGCATCGAGCCACGGCCGTCGGCGGCGATGACCAACCGCGCGCTGATCGCGGCCCCGCTTTCGGTGCGCGCGCTCACGCCGGCGCCTGAGCGCTCCAGCACCGCCAGCCGATCAGGCGCAAGGCGAAGGATCGTTGGCAATGCCTCCAGGCGGCGCGTCAGAGCTTCGCGCGTGACCCGGTTCTCGACGATGTAGCCGAGCGGCACTCCACCCACCTGGTCCGATCCATAGTGCAAAAACAGTGTTGCCGCCCAGCCCGTCTCACCCAGTGGGCCGGCCCGGCCGTCGGAAACCCGGATGTCGGTGATCGGTTGGGTACGGTCGGCCATGAGAGGCCATATCCCAAGGCCTTCCAGGGCCTGCTGAGAGCCGCGCGCGATGGCCGATGAGCGGCCGTCGTAAGGCTCCGCGAGCTGCCCCGCCGGCGGCTCCCGGTCGACCAGCACCACGGTCAGTCCCGCGACCGCCGCCGCGATCGCCATGGTCTGGCCAACCAGACCGCCCCCGACGATCAGAAGATCGCTGTCGGCGGTTCCATCCTTCGCCATGGTCCCTCTCTTCGCGTCGGCTCCTGCGCAACAATCCGGCAGGAAACCGCCCTTGTCCAGCCCCCGATCGCGTCGAGGCCGTGACGCGGCCATTAATTCTGTGCCTAATAAATAAGCAATTAACCCGACCTGCACATAAATTAATCGCCGCACAGGGCCCCTTCATTGGGAGCACTCAAAAGTTGGCCGAAAACCGCCAATTTTGTGCTGCGGCAAAGTGGCACGGATCTTGATACTCCGCTGGCATCGCCCCAAAGGGCAGGACGACGGCAAGGAGGATCGAGGAATGATCGGCAAGAGAGGATACGTCCGCATGGGGGCCTTGATGGCGGCCGTGCTGGCGGTCGCACCGGTTCCAGCGGCGGCCGCGGTTTCGCAGGAAACGGCTTTCGTCTTCAACACCTTCGCGTTTCTCGTGCACGGCGTCTTGGTGATGTTCATGGCCGCCGGGTTTTCGATGCTCGAGGCCGGGCTGGTGCGGGCCAAGAACACCGCCGCGATCTGCCTCAAGAACATCGCGCTCTATTCCCTGGCCGGGATCATGTTTTATCTGATCGGCTACAACCTCCTCTATGTGGACGTGGGTGAGGGCGGGTTTGTCGGCTCCTTCAGCCTCCTCTATTCCAGTAGCGCGGAGGAGCTGGCCCTACTGGCCGCGGAGAGCGCCGACGAGACGACTGTGGGGGCCGTGACCGAGAGCGGCTATTCGGTCATGTCCGACTGGTTCTTCCAGATGGTCTTTGTCGCCACCACCGCCTCGATCGTCTCCGGCACGCTGGCCGAGCGCATCAAGGTCTGGCCCTTCCTGATCTTCATCGCCGTCTTGGCCGGCTTCATCTATCCCATCCAGGGCGCCTGGAGCTGGGGCGGCGGGTTCTTGACCGACCTTGGTTTTTCCGACTTCGCCGGCTCGACCATCGTCCATTCGGTCGGCGGCTGGGCGGCTCTCGTGGGCGCGGTCCTGCTGGGCCCACGGCGCGGCAAATACGGCGCCGATGGCCGGGTCAATCCCCTGCCGGGCGCCAACCTGCCCCTGGCCACCCTCGGGACCTTCATTCTCTGGATGGGCTGGTTCGGCTTCAACGGCGGCTCGCAGCTCGCCCTGGGCTCGGCCGCGGACGCCACGGCCATGTCGATCGTTTACGTCAACACCAACCTCGCCGCCGCAGCCGGCGTTCTGGTCGCCATCGCGGTAACCCAGGTCCTCTACCGCAAGATCGACCTGACCATGTCGCTGAACGGTGCGCTCGCCGGATTGGTGGCGATCACCGCCGGGCCCGATCTGCAAAACCACTTCCTGGCCATCGTCGTCGGCGGTATCGGCGCCGCGCTTGCCGTGCTCACGGTGCCGATCCTCGATCGCCTCAAGATCGACGACGTGGTGGGCGCGATCCCGGTTCACCTGGTGGCGGGCATCTGGGGAACGCTCGCGGTCGGTATCTTCGGCGGCGGGACCCTTTACGGCCAGATCGCCGGCATCCTCGCTGTCGGTGTCTTCGTCATCGTCACCAGTGCGGTCGTCTGGCTGGCCTTGAGAATGACCATCGGCATTCGGGTCGACGACGAGTTCGAGGCCTTGGGCATCGATAAGTCGGAGCTCGGCCTGGAGGCTTATCCGGAGTTCGGCCAGGGTTCTCAGACCCTCTGACGCGGTCTTTGGATCCATCTTAACTGCCCAGCCGGCAGCTCTCGCGTCGGCTGGGTCCATTTTTTTGTCCTCCCGCCGCCTTGCCCGGGGCGTACATGACTTGTTCACGGACTCGCCAGGCGATAGACTTGTTTATGTTTTGTGCTCCGCGCGAGTCTCGATTCGGCGCCCTGGCCTGGTGGCGGTCGGCGTTTGGGTCGCGACGTGATGATTTTGGCTTGTCGAACCTGGCATGACCCCGCCCGACCGCTCCAAGTTTCAGGAACTCCACCCCTTTGCCCGCCTGGCCCGCCTGTTGGAGGGCATTGCGCCGGGCTGCCCCGAAACGGGCGTGCTGACCCTTTCGATCGGCGAGCCTCAAAGCCGGCCGCCGGCCTTCGTCGCCGAAGAGCTGGCCGCCGCCGCGGCTGGCTGGTCGCGCTATCCACCGCCTCGGGGCACGGCGGCCTACCGCGAGGCGGCAGGTGGCTGGCTGCGCCGGCGGTTTGCCCTGCCCGCAGCGATGATCGACGCCGAGCGCCAGATTCTTCCCCTGCCGGGGAGCCGCGAAGGATTGTTTTTTGCTGTGTTGGCCTCTTCTGGCACCGGTGCCGCCGGCAGTCGCCCGGCAACGGTTTTGATGCCAAACCCCTTTTATCACGTCTATGCCGGTGCCGCGCTCGCGGCCGGGTTGCAGCCCGTCTTCGTGCCCGCGACACGCGAGAGCGGATATCTGCCCGATTACCAGGCACTCGACGAGGAGACGCTGGCCAGCGCGGCGCTCTGCATTCTCTGCTCGCCGGGCAATCCGCAAGGCATGGCGGCCGATGTCGAGCGGCTGCGCGCGCTCATCGGCCTCTGCCGCCGCTGGGGCATCACATTGCTGTTCGACGAGTGCTATGCCGAGATCTACAACGACGCACCGCCGCCGAGCGCGCTTCAGGCCGCGGCCGAACTCGACGGCTCCCTGGAGGGAATGCTGGCGTTCCATTCCTTGTCCAAGCGTTCCAGTGCGCCGGGGCTCAGGTGCGGTTTCGTGGTCGGCGATCCGAGCTTGGTCGACAGATTGGATGGGATCCTCAAGATCGGCGGCGCGGGCGTCCCCCTGCCTGTGCTCGCCGCGGGCACGCGGCTTTGGAGCGACGATGCCCATGTCGAGATCAACCGTCGCCGCTATCGTGAAAATTTTGCCTTGGCTGAGCGCATTCTAGCCGATAGTTACCGGTACCGGCGTCCCGATGGCGGGTTTTTTCTGTGGCTCGAGGTGGGCGACGGCGAGAGCGCGGCAAAGAAACTCTGGGCCGAAAAGGGGATCAAGGTTCTGCCCGGCGCGTACATGTGTCATGCCGAAGAGGGTGAACCCAATCCCGGTGCTGCCTATATCAGAGTGGCGCTGGTCTATGATCCGGTGGTCACGGCGCCCGCCTTGGAGAGCCTTGCCGAGACATTGAACCCGACGCGGAGGATTACGTAAGAGCGATGGCTCAGAGCTTGAGGGACAGCGGCGCTAAGTTCTTGCCGAGCGGCAGCGGGGATTTCCTCCGCCGCCGGGCGATCGAGGCGGGCGCGGTTTTGCTTGGCCTATTCGCCTTGGCGCTCGTCCTTGTCTTGTTGACCTATAACCCGGGCGACCCTTCGCTGAACCGGGCGGTCGATGCACCGGCGGCGAACCTCTTGGGCCGGCTCGGCGCGATCGCCGCCGACCTGCTGATCCAGTCGCTTGGATTGACCGCCTTCCTGGTTCCCGCGGTTTTTCTCG
Organism: Kiloniellaceae bacterium; assembly: GCA_041552375.1. Taxonomy (GTDB): domain Bacteria; phylum Pseudomonadota; class Alphaproteobacteria; order Kiloniellales; family Kiloniellaceae; genus JAJFGK01. Next base: position 5,866 of record JBFELD010000082.1, read on the forward strand.
CTTGGGCCTGGAGATTGCTGCGTCAGCACGCCGTGCCCCGGTGGTGGGTCCGATTGTCGACACTGCCGGCGGCCCTGCTCCTCATATCGTTGGCTCTCGCGAGCCTGCCGCCGCCAGCCAGTTGGTTGCCCGAGACCACGCTCGGTGGGTCGGTCGGGCGTCTTTTGATCGGGCGCATCACGAGCTTGACCGGGCTGGCGCCGGGATTTGCGGCCACGCTTTCGTTCCTGCTTGGCCTGGCCATTCTGACCGTCGCCATGGGCCTGAGCTGGCAAGAGTGGCGTGCCATGGGTCAAGGGCTTTGGCGCCTCGGCAGCGGCGCCAAGCGCCGTCTGGGATCGATTAAGAGAGGACGGGACGAAGAGTTGGCGCCAGCCAACGCCGCGGCCGAGCAGCCGGCAGTAACGCGGCCGCGGCGCGAACCGAGCCTGGAAGCAAAGGGTGCGCCCAAGACCGAGGGACCAGCGACCGTCAAGCCGGCGCGCGCGGACGGCCTGGTGGAGCCCAAGGCGACACCGCCAAAACCCGGCAAGCAGGCGCGTCAGGCCAACCAGGGCAAACTCGACTTCGGGTCCTCTCATGGCAGCTACGAGCCGCCGCCGCTCAGCCTTCTGGCGTTGGCCCCCACGACCGCCGAGACGACGAGCCAGGTCAAGGACGCCTTGGAGAAGAACGCGCGGCTCCTGGAAGGTGTGTTGAACGACTTCGGCGTCAATGGTGAGATCACCAAAGTCCGGCCGGGCCCGGTGGTCACCCGCTACGAGCTGGACCCTGCACCGGGGACCAAGACCAGCCGCGTCGTCGGGCTTGCCGACGACATCGCCCGCTCGTTGAGCGCCGTATCGGTGCGCGTCGCGGTGGTGCCAGGGTCCAGCACCATCGGCATCGAGCTGCCCAACGCCAAGCGGGAGGTCGTCTACCTCCGCGAGCTCCTGGCCTCGCAGGTCTACGAGCGTTCGAACGGCAAGCTGCCCTTGGCGCTGGGCAAGGACATCGGCGGCGGACCGGTGATCGCCGATCTCGCGCGCATGCCGCACCTGCTGGTCGCCGGCACCACCGGCTCGGGTAAGTCCGTGGCGGTCAACGCGATGATCCTGTCGCTGCTCTACCGCTTCGGCCCCGATGACTGCAAGTTGATCCTCATCGACCCCAAGATGCTGGAGCTGTCGGTCTACGACGGTATCCCACACCTGCTCACACCCGTCGTCACCGAACCCAAGAAAGCCATTGTCGCCCTCAAGTGGGCGGTGCACGAGATGGAAGAGCGCTACCGCGCCATGTCGCGCCTCGGCGTGCGCAACCTCGAGGGCTACAATGCCCGTATCGAAGAGGCCAAACGCAAGGGCGAGACCTTGACCCGCAAGGTGCAAACGGGCTTCGACCCCGACAGCGGACAGCCAATCACGGAAGAACAGCCCTTCGATCTCGAGCCTCTGCCCCTCATCGTCGTGATCGTCGACGAGCTGGCCGATCTGATGCTGGTGGCCGGAAAGGACGTGGAAGGGGCCATACAACGGCTCGCCCAGATGGCGCGGGCCGCCGGTATTCACTTGATCATGGCCACCCAACGACCGTCCGTCGACGTCATCACCGGGACCATCAAGGCCAATTTCCCGACGCGGATCTCATTTCACGTCACCTCCAAGATCGACAGCCGCACGATCCTCGGCGAACAGGGTGCCGAGCAGCTCCTGGGGCAGGGCGATATGCTCTATATGGCCGGGGGCGGGCGCATTACCCGCGTGCACGGCCCCTTCGTGAGCGACGAGGAGGTCGAGGAGATCGTGACCCACTTGAAATCGCTGGGAGAGCCTTCCTACATCGAAGCGGTCACGAAGGAAGAGGAGGAGGGCTCCTTCGACAGCATGCTCGGCGGTAGCGAGGGCGGAGACGACCTCTATGACCGCGCGGTGGCGATCGTGCTGCAGCACCGCAAAGCGTCGACCAGCTTCGTGCAGCGGCACCTGCAGATCGGCTATAACCGCGCCGCGCGCATCGTCGAGCGCATGGAGGCCGAAGGTGTCGTCAGCGCCGCCAACCATGTGGGCAAACGCGATGTGCTGGTCGGCGGAGAGAATTGACGGACCATGATGACGCGAATAAGCCGAACCCTTGCCGTCTGGGCTTTTGCCTTTGTCGCGGTTGCGAGTACGGGATCCGTCCCATCGCGGGCCGCCGAGAGCGAGGCCGCCGGAGTGCCGCTGTCACCCGATGATGTCGCCAACGTCACTCGGGTCGAGCGCTATCTCAACACCCTCGACACGATCCGGGCGCGTTTCGTCCAGATTTCGTCCGACGGAAACTATGCCGAGGGCGAGGTGCATCTGAGCCGGCCGGACAATCTGCGTTTCGACTACGATCCGCCGGCGACCGCGCTGCTGATCGCCACCGGCTCGACCTTGCTTTTCTACGACAAGGAGCTGAAGCAGGCGAGCTTCATACCGCTCTGGGAAACGCCCTTGTGGTTCTTCCTCGGTGACAATATCCGTTTGGACGAGGATCTGGAGGTGATGACCGTCGAGGAGGGGCTCGGCACCATCTCCGTGACCTTGCGCGAGAAAGACGAAAGGGAGGCCGGTCAGGTTACGCTGATCTTCTCCGACAGCCCGCTCGCCTTGAAGAAGTGGGAGGTGCTCGACCCGCAAGGCGTCGTCACGCAGGTCTCCCTCATAAATCCACAATACGGCGTCGCCATCGACGACGAGATCTTCGAGTACGACGATCTCGAGATCAATCGCGGACAACGCCGGGTCATCGAATGACGAACCCATGAAACCAAACGAC
>JBFELD010000083.1:0-8639 GCA_041552375.1 Kiloniellaceae bacterium
CGGGGGCGCATGTCCCACGGGTGAACAGGTCCGGCGCACTTGTTTCAAGGAGATAGTCGATGAAGAAACCGACCCCGAAAACACACGCTCGCAAAGCACGCGCGAACACCAAGACGCGTGTGGAGAGCGATTCGCTCGGCAAGGTTCGCGTCCCGGCAGAGCGCTACTGGGGCGCGCAGACCCAGCGCTCACTCCAAAACTTTCGCATCGGCGCGGAGCGGATGCCGCCTCCTCTGGTCTGCGCGCTCGGCCTACAGAAGCTGGCCGCCGCCCGGGTCAACATGGCGCTCGGCGCGCTCGACAAGCGGCGCGGCCGGGCCATCGAACGGGCCGCCAAGGAGGTCGCGGGCGGCAAGCTCATGGAGGAATTTCCGCTGGTCGTCTGGCAGACCGGTTCGGGCACTCAGACCAACATGAACGCCAACGAGGTGATCGCCGGGCGCGCCAACGAAATCCTGACCGGCACCCGCGGCGGCAAGGAGCCGGTACACCCCAACGACCACTGCAACAAGGGTCAGTCGTCGAACGACACCTTTCCCACCGCCATGCACATCGCCGCCGCCATGGTCCTGACGGGCGAGACCATTCCGGCGCTGGCACGATTGCAAGAGGCCCTCGCGGCCAAGGCGGCGGCCTTCGCGTCGATCATCAAGATCGGGCGAACCCATCTGATGGACGCAACGCCCTTGACCCTGGGGCAGGAATTCTCGGGCTATGCTCAGCAACTGGCTTACGGCGTAGAGCGCCTCAACGGCGCGTTGCCGCGCCTATTGCACCTCGCGCAGGGCGGCACCGCGGTGGGCACCGGCCTCAACGCGCCGGCCGGCTTCGACAAGGCCTTCGCCGTGGAGGTCGCCCGGTTGACCGGGCTCGACTTCACCACCGCCCCCAACAAATTCGAAGCCCTGGCCGCCCACGATGCCGTCGTCGAGGCCTCGGGCGCACTGAATACCGTGGCCTGCTCGCTGATGAAGGTGGCGAACGACATCCGGCTCCTGGGCTCGGGGCCGCGCTGCGGTCTGGGAGAGCTGCTGCTCCCCGCGAACGAGCCCGGCTCCTCGATCATGCCGGGAAAGGTCAATCCGACCCAGGCCGAGGCCATGACCATGGTCTGCGCCCAGGTCATGGGCAACAACGTCGCCGTCACTGTCGCCGGATCGAATGGCCATTTCGAGCTGAACGTATTCAAGCCCGTGTTGATCCATAATCTCCTGCAGTCGGCGCGGTTGATCGCCGATGCCTGCGAGTCCTTCCGCGTCAACTGTATCGAAGGTCTGGGCGCCGACGAAGAGAGGATCGGGCGCCTGATGCGCCAATCCCTGATGCTGGTCACCGCCCTCAATCCGGCGATCGGCTATGACAATGCCGCCAAGGTGGCGAAGAAGGCCTATGAAGAGAACACGACCCTGAAGGAGGCCGCCGTCGCCCTGGGTCTCCTGAGCGCCGCGGATTTCGACAAGCTCGTTCGGCCGGAGCGGATGATCGGCCCGTCGCCGCGGGCGCGCAAAAGGCGCGCCGCTAAGACCGCACGGGGCAAGGCCAAGTGAGCGACGAGGCGGTCAAGAAGCGCTCGGTCACCATCGCCGGCCACCGGACCTCCCTGTCTTTGGAAGAAATCTTTTGGCGCCGGCTCAAGGCGGAGGCCGGCCGCGAGGGCCTGTCGGTCAACGAGTTGGTCGCGCTCATCGACCGCGAGCGCCCGGGAAACCTATCAAGCGCGGTTCGCGTCTTCGTGCTGCGGCGCGCCGAGGGCCGAGCCTCGGACCGCAATGGCAACCGATCCTCGTGACCCCTAAGGCGCATCACCCGACACCGACAGGGCACGCCCGCGAAGTCTGACGTTGGGCTGATCGATCGGCCCGGTCAGACCGACCTCGAGGAGCGCGCCTTCGGGGCCCTCGATCTCGATCAATTCGAACAGGGTCTCGAGCCGCCAGCGCGGCAGGTCGATACGGCTTTTGGCGCGCAGGAGAGCCCCTTGGCCGACGAGCCGCATGTCGGCCATGTCCAGGATCCCGTCGCTCACTTCGAAACTACCCACGATCTCGCTTTCGCCCTCGAGGAATGCCCCGTCAATAGTCTCCATCGCGCGCGCGAACGCGCCGACCCTGCGCACCGCCTCGCCCAACAGGTCTTCGATGACCGCCTCCAGCTCCGTGGGGTTGGCATCGGCGAAGGACACGCGCCCGCGCAACTCGCCGCGCCCGTTCATGTTGCCAACCAGATCCTCGACGCTATCGCCGGCACCGGACAGCCTCATGTTGAACGTCAGCCCGCCCGAGGGCAGGCCGAGACCGGGGAGCGTCCCGACCAAGGCGCCCGGATCGGCGCCGATGGCGGTCACCGCGACACGCCCGTCGGGTGCCGGCTCACCGGCCGCCATGCCGGTCAGCAACACCGTGCCATCGGCGATGCGACCGGAGATTTTCTCGACCCGGATCGCCCTTTCCTCCACCACCGCGAAGATCTGCAGGCCCGCCACCCGTCCTCCGGGCCAATGCAGGGAGTCGGCCGAGAGCGACAGGCGGCCGTCGGCGGCGGTCAGGCCGCGCGGCCAGTCGAACCGCTGGCGCGACCAATTCGCGCCCAAGCCATCCGTCCTCAACTCGTCCGCGCCATCGAGCATAAGTAGCGCCAGAACGCTCGATGCCGGCACATCACCGAGCCGGACCTTCGCCTCCCAGCTGGGCCGGTCCGTACCGTCCTCGAAGACGACGCGGCCGGCCAAGGTCGTCTCCGCCACACGGCCCTCGATATCGTTGATCGTGAATTGGGCGCCTTGCCGCCGCACGAAAGCGGTAAGCTCGACCGGGTCGCGCAGCTCCTCTAAACCGCCGGCCGCACCCAGCAAGCGCAGAAGGTCTCCGGTATGCCGATATCCCAGGTCGACAGAGAAAGCGGCTTCGTCCTGTTCCGGTCGCAGGTCGCCCGAAAACGCGATCTCACCCCCCTCTTCACGCAGCAGCCCCTCGAGGTGCAGGTCCTGCACATCGCCGCCGACGATCCCCGAGACCGAAAAGGGCCCCAAACGTTCGATCAGAGGCGGCAACATGTCCAGCGCGCGACTGAAGGCTCTAGGGTCGGGCACGTCGAGCGTCACGTTGCCCTTCAAAGCCGGCGCAGCACCGGTGAGATCGAGAGCCCCCTCATAGGCGAGGGCGGCGCCGAAAAGATCACCGACCGATGCTTGACGCAGTCGCACGTCGCCGCGCCTCAGCTCGGCGTCGTTGCGGACCCGCTTCAAGGATAGATCGCCGGCCTTCAGCTCGCCCACGTCGAGATCGAGATTGGCATCGACCCCACCCAACCAGTCCGCCGCGCCCGGGTCGCCTACACCCGTCTCACCTTTCGTCTGCCCATCGGCCGATGCGGCGGACAGCCAAGGCGCCAAATAGGCATCGGCGTCCAAACGGTCGATCTCGAGACGAAGGCCGAACGCCGTTGGCTTCCGGAAGGCCACGGCGAGCGCCCCGTTGAGGGTGCTGACATCGACGGTTCCTTCGATCCGCGGCAGGTTCAAGCCATCGGGTGTCCATTCCAGGTCCGCTCCGACCAGCGCTCGGCGCAGACGGCGCGGCGCGATGCCACCGGGATCAAGTTCCAGCCAAGCCAACAAGGCCCGCAGGTTATCGGCCGTCAGTCCCGCTTGCCCTCGAAACCGGGGGCCCTCTCCGGCCAGATCCAAGGCCCCCACCACCTGCAGCTCGGCGCCCCCCGGCAAAGTCGCGCGCAGCGCTTGGATCTCCACTCGATCCTCGGTAAGGGCCGCACCGAGAATCAGATCGCGCACCAGGCGCCCCCGGTAAGGGATGGTCCGCAAGCCAAGCTCGAGCTGCATCGCCTCCACCCCGCCGAGCTTCGCGAGGGCGAGCAGTGCCGGCGCGTCGTCACCCTCAGGTGTCAGCCGCTCCAAATCGAAGCGATCGGCATTCAGCGTCATGCGCGCGGGGCCACCCTCGCCTGGCGGGCGCTCATAGCTGCCCTGGAGGCGCACATCGCCGAGGGTCAGCTCCATACCCTCGATCCGCCGCGTCTCCTCGTTCCATTCCAACGCGCCGGAAATGGCCACCGGCACCGGCGAGGCGGCGGGTTCGTCCATTTCGCCGCCGGCCAGAAGCGCGGCGAGGCCAGCCAAATCGCCGCCCGACACCTCCAACTCACCGCTAAAACCGGGCCAATCACGCCCCGGCGTCATGCGGCCCGAGAAAGACCCCGTCGTGCTCATGCCGGGCAACCGGATCTCGAGCGCCAGATGACGCCCGCCCTCGGGCCGCGGTGCCGATAGGGAGAGCTGGACCTCGCCCTCCGCGCCGCGCCAGGATCCTCCCCCGAGCACTTGCCAGGCGCCGCGCGCGGCCTTGGCCCGCAGCTCGGCTTTGGTGATTTTAATGTTGGCCTCGCGGCCGCCGGTAAGATAACGCAGCTCACCGCCGATCATCGTCACCCGTTCGACCGCGATACGCTCGATAAGCCCCAGGCCCTCGGTCGCACCCTTGGCGGCATCGGCGCCCGCGCGTAGGTCGAAGTCCCAGTTGCGCCGGCCGTCGTCCAGGACCTCGAGCGTGATCACCGGCGCATCCAGTTGCAGGCTCTCGACCTCAATGCGGCCGCGCAGAAGGGCCTCGACATGCAGTCTGAGATCCACGGTCTCCACCGTCAGCAGGTGGCGCGCGCGCGCGCCCTCGAGACCACTCAAGGTCACCTTCTCGGCGCGCAAACGTGGTCTTGGTAACAGCGCCAGGTCCATCGCGCCGTCCACCGTGACCACGCGCCCGCTCAGCCGCGAGGCCTCACGGGCCAAGGCCTGCTTGTGGTCGGTCCAATCGATGAACGACGGCCCGACCAGTATCGCGGCAAGCAAGACCAGGAGGAGACAGGCAACCACAAGTCCCAGCTTTCGCACCGTCGACCCTCTCTCGTCCCGGCTCACCTGGCCGATGATCTCGCGCCAAGTTCGCTGCGCGTTGAATCCCTCTGAATTTTCGTTAAGCTAATCAAAGTGGCTCGTTGCGGCAATTCCAACGGCACAGCGATCCCGAAGCCGAAAGTCGCACGAGACGGCGCAAGGACCGTAGATCGATGGGCGAGGTCATCAGTCTCGACCAATACCGCAAACGGCGGTCACGCGGGGAGAAGTCCGCGGCGACCAAGCCGAAGCGGCGTCGGTCGGATGATACTGCTGCGGCCGCGCAGCCGACAGCCCCCCGGCGGGTACCGCCTCAGGACAAGAGCGAGGAAGAGCCGGCCTAGGCTGGGGGCTTGACCTCAAAACCCCGTCTCGTCTCAGCCGCGAAAGATCTTGCCCGGATTGAAAAGACCTTTCGGATCGAGTGTGGTCTTGAGCTGGCGCATGACATCGACAGCCTCACCATGCTCGCGTTCCAAGAACGGGATCTTTCCATAGCCGATCCCATGCTCGCCGGTGCAAGTGCCGCCCATGTCGATGGCGCGCAGCACCATGCGCTCGTTCACCTTCTCGCAGCGGCGCATCTCCTCGGCATCGTCCGGATCGACAACGAAGGTGAGGTGGAAGTTGCCATCTCCGACATGGCCGACGATGGGCGCCAGCAGGCTTGCCTCTTCTATGTCCTTCTTGGTTTCGATCACGCAGTCGGCCAGCTGCGAGATCGGCACGCAGACGTCCGTCGGCCACCCCTTCGAGCCGGGCCGCAACGCCAGGGCCGCAAAATAGGCATCGTGGCGCGCCTGCCAAAGCCGCGTGCGATCTTCTTGCCGGGTCGCCCAACGAAAGTCCGCGCCGCCGAACTCGGATACGATGGCACCGACGCTCTCGGCCTGCTCGGCAACCCCCGTCTCGCTGCCCTGGAATTCGAAGAAGAGTGTCGGGCGCGCCGGATAATCGAGGTCGGAATAGCGGTTGACCGCATCCATCTGCACCTCGTCGAGCAGCTCGACGCGGGCCACGGGAATGCCCATCTGGATGGTCAGGATAACCGTATTGACCGCTCCCTCCAGGGTCTCGAACGAGCAGACCGCCGCCGAGGTAGCCTCCGGAATACCGTAGAGCTTCAGGCCGACCTCGGTGATGACGCCCAGTGTTCCCTCCGAGCCGACGAAAAGACGCGTCAAGTCATAGCCGGCAGCAGATTTCTTCGCGCGCGTGCCGGTTTGGATGATCCGTCCATCGGCCAACACGACCGTCAGCCCGATCACGTTCTCGCGCATGGTCCCGTAGCGCACGGCATTGGTGCCCGAGGCCGAGGTCGACGCCATGCCGCCAAGCGAGGCATCAGCCCCCGGGTCGATGGGGAAGAAGAGACCGGTATCGCGAAGGTGCTGGTTCAACTGCTTGCGCGTCACGCCCGCCTGAACGCGGCAGTTCAGGTCCTCGGCGTGGACCTCGAGGATCTCGTTCATCTGACCGAGGTCGACGGATACACCGCCGCGCACCGCCATGATTTGGCCCTCGAGCGAGGTGCCGGTCCCAAAAGGCACCACCGGGCAGTCGTGGCGCGCGCAAACCTTGACGATCTCGGCGACCTCCTGCGTCGATTGCGCGAAGGCGACCGCATCGGGGAGCGCCGGAGCATGATAGGAGGCATCCTCCCCATGGTGCTGGCGCACCGCTTCGGCGGTCGAAAAACGATCACCCAGCAGGCTCTTCAGCTCCCCGACGACCGGATCAAGCTTGCTTTTGACGATACCCATCGCTCCACATACCTTCGAGACGTGTAACCACCGGACCAAGACAAGCACTCGGGCACCATCTTGGCAAGACGGCTGGAGGTATGGTCATCCGTCGTCGGCCGGGCGGTCCCGCAGCCACTCACGCCGGGAAAAGCGCCCGACACGATAGGGCGAGAGGTCGATATTGGGTCTGCGTTCGCTTACCAGATCGGCGATCAGGCGGCCGGTCTTGGGGCCGAGGGTCAGGCCGAGGTGATGGTGGCCGAAGGCGCAATAGACGCCGTCCAGCCCCGGCGCCTCACCGATGAAGGGCAAGCTGTCGACCGACAGAGGGCGATGTCCCATCCAGTGATAGATGGCACCATACCTAAGGCCCGGAAAGGCGCGCAGTGCCTCGCGCTCCAGGAACGCCGTCGGCTTTTCACTTTGCGGCGCGTCGAGCCCGGCGAACTCGACCAGGCCGGCGCAGCGAAGCCGTCCTTCCATGCTGGTGACGACGAACTTACCCGAGACGATGGCGATGGGGCTCTTCAGTGTGACATTGGCCTTGGAGAACTCGATGTGATAGCCGCGTTCGCTCTCCAACGGCACGCGCAGGCCAAGGCGTTCGGTCAGGCGGGACGACCAAGCCCCGGCGGCGATCACGGCTGCATCACAGGCAATCTCCTCCTCGTCGGTCTCCACGGCGACGACGCGCCCGCCTTCGCAACGCAAGCCTTGCACGTCCAAGCGCCGCACTTGCCCGCCCTGGGCAAGGAAGTGTTCGCCCAGAGCTCCCACATAGCGGCCGGGGTCGGTCACCATCGCATGGTTGTCGACGCGGGCCAGGAAATTGATGTCCTGAGAAAGCGCAGGCTCCCACTCGCGCACCGCCGGGCCTTCGATCTCCTCCCACTGGAAGCCGTGCTCGCGGCGCAGATCCCAAGAGAAGGCGTCGGCCTCAAAGGCTTCCCGGTCGGCATAGGCGAAGACGTAATCCGAACGCTTGAGCCAGCGCTCGGCTCCGGTCCCGGCGGCGAGCACTTCGTGCTGCTCGGCCGCGTCGGTGGCAAGGGGCGCCAGACCCTGCGCGGCCCGGGCCGCGCGTGCCGGCGTCGCTTGGCACAGCATTGGGATGAGGAAAGGCAGGAGCCTGGGCAGGTAGGACCAGCGCAGGAAGAGCGGTCCGTCGGAGCTCAGCATATACCCGGGCAACTTTCGCAAGAGCCCGGGCTCGGTGACCGGCACGACAGATCCACAGGCAACGACGCCGGCATTGCCGTAGGACGTGGCCTCGCCAATGCCCAGGCGATCGATCAGGACCACGTCATGTCCGGCGCGCTGCAGCCACAACGCGCTCGACACCCCGACGATGCCCGCCCCGATGACCGCCACCCGCTTCGCTGTCATTCGAACTCTTCTCCCCCGCGTCGGCCGCCCTGCGGCTCTACAGACTGGCCGCCGCCCGCGCCGCTTGATCATATAGGCCGGAGAGGGCGCGCAGCAAATCGGCGGTCTCATCGATTTGGCCCGCCGTCTCGCTGCGCGCGCCGGTGAAGGCCTCGAAAGCTGCGACCAGGCAGGCCTCGCGCACCTCCCGGTATTTTCGGCAAGCGGTCGCACCGGCGGGTGTGACCGCGTAGTGGTTCTCCTTGCCGTGCCGGCGGCGGTCGACCAGACCGAGCTGACCCAGCTTCTTCAAGGAATAGTTGACCAGGTGCGTGTCCTCGATATTGAGCACGAAGCATAGGTCGGCCAGCTTCTTCTCGCGCCCGCGGTGGCTCACCGAGTGCAGGACCAACACGTCCAGGTAACCGAGATCCGCGTATCCCGCCGCGGTCATGCAACGCACGATCCAACGCGAGAAGGCGTTGAAGCCCAGGATCAGCCCGTACTCATAGGCACTAAGCGCAGCCGCGCGGTCCGAGACCAAATGCGCCGAGGAGACGATCTGCCGGCGGGCCTTGCTCTTCTTGTCCGCCATGCCCCTACTCCCTCGGCGGCCCGAAGCC
>JBFELD010000084.1:0-8548 GCA_041552375.1 Kiloniellaceae bacterium
AGCCCGGCGGCGTTGACCAGATGCTCGGTCATGATCGTGCCGTTCGGGGTGACCACCTCCCAGCTCCCATCGGGCTGCGGATTGGTCTCGACCACCGGCGTGAAGCGATAGATCTCGGCCCCGCCCATGCGCGCGCCCTTGGCGTAAGCATGGGTCACGCCCGAGGGATCGACGTGGCCCGCGTCGGCCTCGAACATGGCACCCTTGACCCCGGTCAGGTCGATCAGAGGGTTCATCTCCTTGACCTCGTCCAGCGACAGCTCGTGGAACTGGACCCCGAAGTAGCGCGCCTTGGACGTCTGGATACGAAGCTGGTGCAGCCGTTCGTCCGTGCAGGCCAAATAGATCGAGCCACAGCGATGGATGCCGCAGGACTGGCCGGTCTCCTCCTGCAGCTCGTCGTAGAGCCGCATCGTGTAGTACTGCAACTTGGATATGTTGGTGGTGTCGTGCAGACCGTGGATGCCGGCCGCCGCATGCCAGGTCGAGCCCGAGGTCAGCTCGGAACGCTCCAGCAGCACGACGTCGGACCAACCCATCTTGGTCAAATGATAGAGAATCGAACAGCCAACGATCCCGCCGCCGATGACGACGACCTGGGCGTGGGTTTTCATGACGGTTGGTCTCCTCGCATGCGAGCTACAAGCCGATTATCGGACCATACCCTAGGGCTTTGTCTTCCCGCCTCTGTATCGCCAATCCGACCTCGGATGTCCCGACAGGCCCGATACCCCTTTTGTCCGTACAGGGTCAAGGCTTGCCCTTCGCGCTTGCGGCGCCGAGCGAACTTGCGGACACTCCTCTGCAACGAACGTCGCAGAGAGTCCGTCATAGGGAGTCGCCGCCGCCATGCCCAAACTCAGTCAGGTCCTCGACCGCTTCCAGCCTTCGCCGATCGCGCATATCTTCGCGCTCGCCATTCAGCTCGAAGAGGAAGGGCGCGACATCGTCAATCTCGCCGCCGGCGAGCCGGATTTCGAGACACACGAGAGCGTTTGCGCCGCCGCCCATGCGGCGATCGACGAGGGAGTGACGAAGTACACGGCCCTCGATGGCACCAATCAACTGAAGCGGGCGATCCAGGAGAAGTTCAAGCGCGACAATGGCCTCGACTACGATCTGGACGAGATCGTCGTCGACGGCGGCGCCAAGCCGGTCCTGGGGCATATCCTGCGCGCGCTGCTGGACCCCGGCGACCAGGTGATCATCCCCACGCCCTGCTGGACCTCCCATCCCGGCATGGTGCACCTCAGCAGCGCCGAGCCGGTATTCGTTCCCGGCCCGGAGGACCAGGGCTTCAAGCTCCAGCCGAACGATCTCGAAGCGGCCATGACGGCCAAGACCAAGGCCCTGATCCTCTGCTCGCCGAGCAACCCCACGGGCGCGGTCTATGACGCAAGCGAATTGCGGGCGCTGGCCGAGGTCCTGCTGCGGCACGAGGACGTCTGGGTGGTCTCGGATGATATCTATGAAAAGATGATCTACGACGGACGAACCTTCGCCACACCGGCGCAGGCCGAACCGCGCTTGAAAGATAGGGTCATCACCGTCAATGGCGTCTCTAAAGGCTATTCCATGACCGGCTGGCGGATCGGCTTCGCCGGCGGCCCTCGCCAGGCAATGGCGGGCGTCAAGAAGGTCATGTCGCAGGCCACGGGCTGCGCCTCGTCGATCAGCCAGGTGGCCGCTACCGCGGCGCTGACCGGCCCCCAGGACTACATCGCCGAGCGCAATGCGATCTTCCAGCAGCGCCGTGACCTCGTGGTGCGGGCTCTCAACCAGGTCGAAGGACTGAGTGTCCGGCCATGCGAAGGCGCCTTTTTTCTCTACGTCAACTGCGGCGGAGTGCTGGGCAAGACGACACCGGCCGGCGTTCGGCTCGAGACCAGCGCCGATCTCGCGCGCTATCTGCTCGAGGAAAAGGGCGTCGCTCTCGTCCCCGGCGCCGCTTTCGAGTACGACCCTTATGTCCGCCTTTCCTTCGCCGCCTCGAGCGAGGCTTTGGAGGACGCTTGCGTGCGTATTCGCGGCGCCTGCGCAGCGCTCACATGATCCGCCAGCGGCATGCATTTTCAAGTCGGCCAGGCACAGTTCATTGGGGGGTCGCGCGAGGCCGACCCACATGCTAAAGTTTCAGGTGGGATAAGAGCAAAAAGAATGAGAGTGCCAAGATGCCGCAGATAGCGAAGGCTTGGATCGCCCAAAATTTCCCGACGGCGACCGCGATTTGGACCGGCCAGATCGGGCTTTATAGAATGCTTTGGTTCTATTTCTTCGGCGGCTTCGTCGTGCTCGCCATACCGATCAATTTCCTGCGTAGTTTCGGCTACCAGCCACAAGGACCTTTCTGGGTCGCCTATTCGCTGGGACTGGTCTTCTATGCCTGCTTCATTTGCGTTGGGACGTGGAAGTCGGCCGATTGCTTCCGCGGGCCACGGCTGATCGCGATCATGGCCAAGCTGACGATCCTGCTCGTTTACATCATCATGGGCACGGGCTTCCTTTACGGCATGAGCCTCGCGCTACGTTAAGCCACGGCGTCTCAAATTAGCTCGTCGTCACGCTCGTCGGTCTCGCCGAAGCGCGCGAGGCTCGGACGCCTCAACCCCTCATAAAGCTTGCCGAGACCGGCATTGACTTGCCGGTTGTTGCGCTCGAAGAGGCTGTTGCCCGCGCTGTCGCTCTCGACCAGGAGTGGGCCGAACTTCTCCACCTCCATGAGCCAGAGAGCCTGAGCGATGCCGAGCTCCTGGAGCCAGTGAACCTGGCGCACGCGCTTGATGCCACGCCCCAAGAGCGCGCCGGTGCCATAGCCGACGGTTGTCAGATAAACCGCGCCCACCGGCACGAAGAGGCGCTTGTAATCCGCTTGCGACATACCCCCCTTGCCGATGATGACCTTGGCTCCGGACACCTCGAACCAGCGCGGCATCCATTTGGCGAAGCGAAAGCTTGCCGTCGCCGTCACCGCGCCGACCCGCATGCTGCCGTCCTCGGCAACGCTGGCCGCCGGCGAGCAGTGGAAGTTGACGTTGGTCGTGGCCGCCAGATCGAAGGGCAACGGCGCACCTTGGTCTACTACCTTGCGATAGACCCCTTCGCGGCCAGTGCAGATCAGGCCGTCGATGAAGACCACGTCACCGAGCCGCAGCGCCGTCAGATCGTCGGCGCTGACCGGCGTCCTCAGGCGGACTTCTGTGAGTCCTGGCCGCTTTTCCGCCATTCCACCGTATCCCGTCGCATATAGGGGGTGAACCACTTGGGGTCCGTGCGCCTCTCGCAGGTGCCGTTGGCATGGATACGTACCACGGCCCGCCGCGAGGACAGGCAAAAGGTGTGCACGCTCATCGGCATGCCGCCTGTATGGGTGTAGCCGACCTCGATGTGGCAGTCGACAACCATGGAGGAGCCGACGAAGCCCATCGCGCCCATGCCGATGGAGTTGCCGAGGCTCTTCAACTCCTCTTCCAACGCCGCGATCTCAGGGTCGGGATTTGCGTCTCCGACCACTCTCAGGCAGGCCGCCTGCTTACCCAGCGCCATGCAGACATCCTTCGAGCCGCCGAGACCGACGCCGACGATGGCCGGCTGGCAGGCGAGGCCACGCTTGCCGAAGGCGACCATCACGTCGAGGAAGAAACGTTTGATGCCATCGATCCCGTCGCCGGGGAAGAGCATCCGATAGTCGGTGCCGAAGAGGCCACCCTTGTGCACCGTGGTGATGTCGATCCAATCAGCCTCGGGCTCGAAGGACCAGTCGATCTCCGGTGCGTTGATGCCGACGTTGTTGTTGTGGTCAAGGCGCGAGAGCGGGTGCACGCGGTTGGGTCTCAGGGGTACCTCGTGCGTGGCGTGCGCGGTCGCCCGGCGCAGCGAGGTCTCCAGGGCGACGAAGCCGCCCTCGATGTGTGCCTCATTGCCGACCTTGACGAAATAGCGCGGCACGCCGGTATCGGCGCACATGGGCCGCCGGTCCTCGCTCGCCGCCTCCCAGTTCTCGATCATCGCCTGCAGCACGAAGGCGGAGAGATCGCCCGCCTCCAGATCAACCATGGCCTTGACCCCGGCCTGGTAGTCCTCGGGGATGTCGATGGCCGCACGCGTCATGATATCGGTCGCGGCCTCTTCGATCACCTGTTGCGAAATCATGGTGCCCTCCTTGCGGCAACCGTGTGTTATGCCGGCGGCCTGCCCGCGTCCTCGACGATCAAGGACTGTCCTGGTCGCACCCGGGTGAAATCGACGGCCTGGCTCGACACGGCGAGATCTTCGCCGTCCCGGCGCACGACAGTATAGCGTGTTTCGGAGAGCGATCCCTCCTCCGGAAAGTCCTCCCGGTAGTGGGCGCCGCGCGAGTTTTCACGGTGGAGCGCGGCCCGGGCGATGGCCTGGGCGACGAGGATTTGGCTCTCCAGGTTCAGCCAGTCCTGCCAAGCCAGGTTGAAGTTCCGCGGCGCCTCACCGATCCCGGTTCGAGACAACACCTCCCCCAGATCGCGCAGCCCGGCCAGGCCCCGCTTCAGCCCTTGCCGGTCGCGCAGAATGCCGACCTCCTCCCACATCAAGGTCTGAAGCCTTTCGCGCAGGACGGCGAGGTCGCCATACGGCAGGGTAAAGGGATGAAGGGCGCCGGCCCTGGCCGCTTCGACCATCGCGCGGTCGGGCTCGCGCCAGCCCGGCTCGCTCGCCACGAAGATGGCCATGCTCTCGCCGGCAATGCCGCCGAAGACAGTCGAGTTGGCGACCCCATTGCCGCCCAGTCGATTGGCCCCGTGCACCCCGCCGGTATCCTCGCCGGCGGCGAAGAGACCGGGGACCCCGGTGCGGCAATCGATCTCGAAGGGGAGGCCGCCCATCATGTAGTGGGCCGTCGGCACCACCTCGACCCGGCCGCCAGCCAAATCAAACCCGCAATCGGCGCAGCGTTTGACCATTCCCTTGAAGCGGCGCGCCACGACGTCCGGGCCCAGATGCTTCATCTCCAGAAAGAGACCTCCCATGGGACCGGTCTTGCCCGCACGCATCTGGGCGAACATGGCACGGGAGACGATGTCGCGCGTCGCCCGCTCGCCGCGCGGATCGAGGCTCAGCATGAAGCGCTCCCCCTCGCCGTCGAGGAGATAACCGCCGGCGCCGCGCAGCCCCTCCTCCAGGACGGTTCCGGTCATGCGCGTCTCCGGTCCGGCGAGAAGGCCGGTCGGGTGGAACTGCACCATCTCCATATCGCGCAGCGGCAGGCCGGCGCGCAGTGCCATGGCCAGACCATCGCAGGACTTGTCCCCCGAGGGCGTGTGATAGAGGTACATGGTCGGCCCGCCGCCGCTGGCCAGGAGAACCGCCTTGGCGCGGGCCAGCAGAAACTTCCCGGAACGCTGATCGATCAGCAACGCTCCGGCCATGGCACCCTCGGCGTCGGGCACCAGGGCGATGGCGCGATGCTCCTCGAGCCGCCGAATGCCCTTGGCCCAGACCTTTTCCATCAGGCGGTTCATGATCTCGATACCGGTCAGGTCGCCCTTGTGCACGGTGCGGTCGAAGCTCTGCCCGGCGAAGGCCTTTTGATGCAGCGAGCCATCCGGGTTGCGGTCGAAGAAGCAGCCCAGCTCGTTTTCCAGCTCGCGGATGCGCTCCTTCGCCCCCTCGACCAGCCGCCAGGCCAAGTCCTGGTCGGGCAGCCACTTGCCGCCTTCGATCGTGTCCATGAAGTGCCGCTCGAGCGAGTCGCCGGGCGCCAAGGCCACGTTGTAGCCACCCTGGACCATGCGCGTGCAGCCGCACTTGCCGAGCAGGCCCTTGACCGCCACCGCGACATCGAGCTCGGGATCGGCCTCGAGCGCGTGCAAGGCGGCGAAAAGGCCCGCCCCGCCGGCACCGATGATCAGGATGTCGCTCTTGATCTCCTGCATGGAGGGTCCGGTCCTCATACCAGGGCTGCGAGGTAGCCGAGGCCAAGGGCCGCGGCCAGAACCACCGCACCGGCGGCCATGCGCTTGCGCGCGCCGCGCCAGGGCAGGAACTCCAGCGCCAGCACCCGCAGACCCAAAGCCATGTGAAGGGCCAAGGCCACGACCAACAAGACCTCACTCGCCTTCAAGAGGGGATTGTCGGCCCAGGCGAGAAAGCTATCCAACGCGGCCTCACCGCTAAGCGCAGTGCCGAGGGCCAAAAAGTGCAGCGGCAAGAACACCGCCAGAGCGACGCCTGAGAGGCGGTGCAGGATCGCCGCAACAAAACCCCAGTGCCGTGAGGGCGCCCGGATCATGGCGCTATCACCGCGTAGACCGCGCGCAGTCCCAAGATCGCCAGTGCCAGGCCGAAAAGGCCCATGGCCAGGTCCAGCGAGCGGCCGCGCCAGCCGAGCCACTCGCGCAGGACGGCGCGCAGGCCAATGGGCGCATGCGCCGCCGCCGCCAGAACGAACAGACCATAGAACAGCGCCCAGAAGACGCTGGCTTCGGTGCGCGCCAGAATCGCCTCGGCAGAAAGGCCGGCGCGCACGGCATAAAGGATCGTGCCCAGGTGGATCAATACCATCGGCGCCAAGAGCGTGGCGGAGAGCCGTTGCACCAGGAAAAGCCGCGCCTCCATCAATCCTTGCCTCCACCGGATAGCGTCCAGCGCTTCAAGCCGGCGATCGAGCGCGAGGGATCAAGCCCCACCGGGCAGTGCTCGCTGCACGCACCATGGGAGTGGCAGCGGAACGCGCCCCCTTCGCCCCCGAGCGCCGCCCGCAGTCCCTCCTTACCGGCATGACGCTCGTCGCGCGCCAGGCTCCAGGCCCGGTTGAGCGTTGCCGGGCCGAGGTAGGCCCCATCCCAGGCCACCACCTCGCAGGCCGCATGACAGACGCCGCAGTTGATGCACTCGATCGCAAGGTCGGCCTCGCGCCGCGCCGGGCTCTCCGGAGAAACCGCCGCCGGGGGGTCGTTGTGCGTCGTCCGGCCCTCGAAGCGAGCCTCGGCGCGCTGCCCTCGCTCGAAAAACGGCGTCATGTCGACCGCCAAGTCGCGGATCACCGGCAGATTGCGCAGCGGTCCGATCTCCAGCGCGCCGCGCCGCGCCACCGTCGCGACGTGCGTGCGGCAGGTCCAGCGCGGGCGGCCATTGACCATCATGGCGCAAGACCCGCACATGCCGACCCGGCAGGCAAAGCGGTAGGCAAGCGTCGGTTCCAGATGGCGCTGCACCCACGTCACGACGTCCAGAACCGTTTGGTTTTCGCACCGTGGCACGCGATAGGCCTCGTAGCGGCCAGCGGCATCGCCGCGCCAGATCCGGACCGACATGTCGTCACCGCTGCGCTGATCCTGCATCGATCACGTTTCTCCGAGAACGATCTTGGGGGTCAAAATAGCTTTAATTGCTCTCAATCAAAATCTTTTCGACTTGAGTAATTCTCACTATTCTCTCCTGACAACCTGCCGAGATAACCGAGCGCGACGTGGATATCCGCAGCCTCAAGACCCTGATCGCCGTCGCCGACCATGGCAGCTTCGTCGCCGCGGGTGGCGCGGTCGGGCTGTCGCAATCAGCTGTCAGTCTACAGATGAAGGGATTGGAAGATCGCCTTGGGCGGCGCCTTTTCGACCGCAACCACCGCCCGCCGTTGCTCAACGCCGAGGGTCGGGCGCTCGTTACCCGCGCGCGCGAGGTGGTGCGGCTTTGGGAGCAACTGGCAGGCGCCTTCACGGCGCCGCCGATGGCCGGGTCGCTGGGCCTGGGGGCGATCCCCACGGTCATATCTGGTGTCCTGCCGCAGGCACTCGCCCGGCTGCGCGCAGAGAGCCCCCGGCTCAAGATCAGGCTCACCACCGGCCTCTCACACGAGCTGGAGCAGCTTGTCGACAAGGGAAGGCTCGATGCCGCCGTGGTCACCCAGCCGCGCGAAGTGGCACCGGAGCTATGCTGGTATCCCGTCGCCCGCGAGCCGCTGGTGGTCATCGCGCCGAAAAGCTCGCCAGGTGAGGACGATCGCGCCTTGCTGGAGGCGCTACCCTTCATCCGCTTCCGACGTTTCGCTTGGGCCGGACAGCTCATCGACGCGGAAATCGCCCGGCGGGCCATCGCCGTCAAGCCGGAGATGGAAATCGACAATCTGGAGGGGGTCGCGCGCTTGGTGGCAAGCGGCCTCGGTGTCTCGGTCGTGCCGCAGCGCCGCGGAGCGGGACCCTTTCCGCCGGGGACCAGGACAGTGCCCTTCGGCGACCCGCCCGTCCATCGAACTATCGGTGTGCTGGAGCGCATGGAAAATCCACGGGCGGACTTGGTCAAGACGCTCTATGGCGCGCTGAAGGAAGAAACGAGCTAGAGGTCCTCCCGACCTATCGCGTCAGGACAGGAAATCGGCGTCCTGACGCACCTCGATCACGGTCGGTCGGTCAGCGGTGAAGGCATCGCCCAGCGCCTGCTTGAAATCCTCCAGGCTGATCGCTCGATGAGCGCGACAGTTGAATGCCGCGGCCAAGGCCAGGAAATCCGGGTTTTCCGGGCGCACGCTCACTTTCGGAACACCGCGGCGGGCCATCGAGTCCTCGATCTCACCGAGCGC
>JBFELD010000085.1:0-8493 GCA_041552375.1 Kiloniellaceae bacterium
AAGAACAGCAACATGCCCTGGAACACACCGGTGATGGCTTGCGGCATGCCAAGCTCGATCTGCACGATCTCGCCGCCCAGATAGGAGAGCGCTACCAAAAGCCCGGCGAGCAGAATGCCCACCGGGTGCAGGCGCCCCAGGAAGGCGACGATGATCGCCGTGAAGCCGTAGCCCGGCGAAATCGTCGGCAGCAACTGGCCGATCGGCCCGGCAACCTCGAACAGCCCCGCCATCCCCGCCAGCCCGCCGGAGAGCAGCAGGGTCAGCCAGATCAGGCCCTTGCGGCTGAAGCCGGCGTAGGCCGCCGCCCGCGGCGCGGCGCCGACGACGCGGATCTGAAAGCCGGTCAGCGTGCGCGCCAGCACCAGCCAACCCGCCAGAACCACGAAGAGCGCGATGAGCGAGCCCAGGTGCAAACGCGTGCCGTCCCAGACGGTCGGCAGCGTCGCGGCCGCGTGGAAAAGGCGCGATTCGGGAAAGTTGTAGCCCTCCGGATCGCGCCACGGCCCATGCACCAGGGTCGAGAGGAACAGGATCGCGACGTAGGTCAGCATCAGGCTGGTCAGGATTTCGTTGGCGTTGAAGCGTGTCTTGAGCCAGGCCGGGATGGCCGCCCAGGCCATGCCCCCAAGAGCGCCGAGGACGATCATGGCCGGCAGCAAGAAAACGCTCTCCACCTCGTAAAACGCGAGCGCCAAACCGCCGCCCGCGACCGCCCCGATAGTGAGCTGCCCCTCGGCACCGATGTTCCAAACATTGGCGCGAAAGCCGAACGCCAGGCCAACGGCGATAAGGATGATCGGCGTTGCCTTGACGAAAAGTTCGGAGAGCCCGTAGAGCGTGCTGACCGGCGCGATGAAGAACTGATAGAGCCCTTCGACAGGGCTACGCCCCATGAGCGCGAAAATGGCGGCGCCCCCCAGGATCGTGAGCGCGACGGCCAGGAAGGGCGTGGCATAGACCCAAAAGTGCGAGGCCTCGCCGCGCGGCTCCAGTCTAATCAGCACGGCCGCCCCTCCCTTCGGCTCTCCGCGGCGCCATGGACGCCGCCCATCAACAGGCCCACCTCCTCCAGGGAAACCGAGCGCGGGTCCAGAGCCTCGGAGACCCGCCCCTCGTTGATGACCCGAAAACGGTCGCAAAGCTGGAAGATCTCGTCGAGATCCTGGGAGATGATCAGCACCGCGGTGCCGCCGCTCGCCAGGTCGATCAGCGCCTGGTGGATCGCCGCCGCGGCACCCGCATCGACACCCCAAGTGGGCTGGGAGACGATGATCAGCGCGGGGTCTTGCAGGATCTCCCGCCCGACGATGAATTTCTGCAGGTTGCCGCCCGAAAGACTGCGTGCCGCTGCCTCGGCACCATAGGTGCGCACATCGAAATCGGTGAGGATGCACTGGGCGTAGTCGGCCCGGCCGGTATTGTCGATCAGGCCGCCGCGGGTCAAACCCATGCGTTCGTAGCCAGAGAGATAGGCGTTCTCCAGAAGGCTCATGTCCGGCACCGCGCCATGGCCGAGGCGCTCTTCAGGCACGAAGGCAACACCCAGCGCCCGGCGCGCCCGCGGCCCCTTGCGGCCGACAAGCCGGCCCATCATCTCGATGGCCTCGGGGCCGGACGCCGGCGTCTCTCCGGTGAGCGCGTCCATCAGCTCAGTCTGGCCGTTGCCGGCCACACCGGCGATACCGAGGATCTCGCCGCCCGATACCTCGAAGGATATGTCCCGCAGGTCGACGGCAAAGGCGTCGGCGGAGGTCAGGGAGAGATGGCTGACCTTGAGACGATGATCCGCCTTGTCCTTGGGCGCGCCGTGTTCGGGCGTCTTCAACTCCTCGCCGATCATCATCTGGGCCATGTCGCGTGCCTCGACCTGGCGTGGGTCGCAGTCGGCGACGACCCGGCCGTGGCGCAGGATCGTGGCCTTGTGGCAAAGCTCTCGGATCTCCTCCAACTTGTGGGAGATATAGAGAATGGCGCAGCCCTCCGAGGAGAGCCGCCGCAAGGTCTCGAACAGCCGGCCGACCTCCTGCGGTGTCAGCACCGAGGTCGGCTCGTCCATGATGAGGAGCTTGGGATCGTTCAGCAGGCATCGGACAATCTCGATGCGCTGGCGCTCGCCGACCGAGAGTGAATGAACCATGCGCCGCGGGTCGAGCGGCAGGCCATAGCCCTCGGAAACCTCGGCGATGCGCTCGGCAAGCGCGCCGAGATCGAAGGCGCCCTCTATGCCAAGGGCGATGTTTTCCGTCACCGACAAGGCCTCGAAGAGCGAGAAATGCTGGAAGATCATGCCGATGCCCAGCGCCCTCGCGGCCTTGGGGCTGGGCACCTGGACCGGCTGCCCTTGCCAGCGGATGGTTCCGCGGTCGGCGGCAAGCACGCCGTAGATGATCTTCACCAGGGTCGATTTGCCGGCACCGTTCTCACCGAGCAAGGCGTGGATCTCACCCGGTATCACCGCCAAAGAGACGTCGTCGTTGGCGAGCGTGCCGGGAAAGGCCTTGGTGATCCCCTCGAGCGCGAGGAGCGGGTCTCCTGAGCCGGAGACGCTTGCTGACCTGACCTCGGACGTACGCTCGGCCATTCTCGTCGCTTCCCCCTCGTCGCCCCCCGCGTCGGGCCTGCTTAGTAGAGGACCTTGTCGGGCTTGTCCTGCCATCGCCGGAAGACGGCGCGGGCCTCGGGCAGGTCGATGCGCACCATCGGCAGGACGCGGCCCTCGATCTCTTTGGCGATCTCACGATAGAGATGATCGTCGTCAAAGCCAATCGCGGCGGCGTCGTGGCGCGTGTTGGCGTAGTAGAGCTTCTCCAAGCGCGCCCAGTAGATCGCCGCCAGACACATCGGGCAGGGCTCGCAGGAGCTGTAGATCTCGCAGCCCTCCAAGCGGAATGAGTCGAGCCGCCGGCAGGCCTCGCGAATAGCCACGATCTCCGCATGAGCGGTGGGATCGTTGGTCGAGGTGACCCGATTGAAACCCTCGGCGATGACCTCGCCGTCCTTGACGATGACCGCGCCAAAAGGCCCGCCGTGGCCTTCCTCCATTTTCTGCGCCGAAAGTGTGATCGTCAGGTGCATCAGGTCTTCCGGCGACTTACTCATCGCGTTTCTCCCTCTCCTCCGCCGTATCCGCCTGCCTTGCCGAGATACGCAACAGCAAATCGGCCGTGACGCTGGCAGCAATGACCGCCGGGTCCTTGCCGGCGATGCCGGTCAGCCCGATCGGACAATGAAGCTGCGCCAGTTGCTCCTCGGAAAGACCCTTGGCCGCCAGACGCTTGATGAAGCGCGCCCGCTTGCTGGCCGAACCGATGAGCCCCAGGTAACCCGTGTCGCCGCGCCGCAGCACCGCCTCGCAGACCTCCTCGTCGAGCGGATGGCTGTGGGTCATCACCAGACAGAAAGCGCCGGCCGGTGCGCGCTCGACGGCAAAGCGTGGCGGATCCACCCGCTCGACCGTCACGTCCTCCGGCAGCTCGGCCGGAAAAGCATCGGCGCGACTGTCGATCCAGGTCACCCGGAATGGCAACGGCGCCAGGGCTTGGACCAGCGCCCGGCCGACATGTCCGGCGCCAAAGAGAAACAGGGGCTGGCGACGGTCCTCGACCTTCTCCAACACCAACACCTCGCCACGCCGGGGCTCCTCCACGCGCACAGCGGCTTCGGGGTCCGCCGAGATGTGATGCAGAACCTCCCGCGGCAAGCCCGAAGGCTCCTCACCGCCGAGGGTCAACAGCCACTTGCCGGGTCGCCGACCCAAACGTGTGACCATCAGAACCGGGTTGCCAACGCCCTGCGCCTCGGCCAGCTGACGCAGCCAGCCGGCCGCCGGCGGCCCGACGGGCTCGAACAGCAACCGCGCTCTTCCGCCACAACATTGGCCCAACTCGGGCCCTAGCGCGACGTCGACCAAATGCGCGGACCCCTCGTGCCGCAGCAGCATCTCGCGTGCTTCCTTGCAGGCATTGTGTTCGAGCTGCCCGCCGCCAATGCTCCCCTCGAAATCACCGGCGGTTACGACCATCTTGGCCCCCGGCTCACGGGGAGCCGACCCCTCGACAGCGGCCACCCCGACCAAGACCGCCGGCTCGCCCACCTCCAGATGACGCAGCAGCGCCAGGATCCAGCCCGCCGTCATGACGCCTCCTCGCCCGCGGCTACACGCGCCTTCATATCCTCGCAGGCCATGAGAATACGCTCGGGCGTCGCCGGGGCATCGAGGTCCGGCGGCAAACGATGGTCGCCAAGGCTGGCGACGGCATCGGTCAGGGCCGAGAAGACTGAGATCGCGAGCATCAGCGGCGGCTCCCCGACGGCCTTGGAGCGAAAGACCGTCTCCTCCCGGTTTCGGCCCTTGTCCCATATTCGCACCCGAAAGTCCTCGGGCGGGTCCGAGCATGCCGGAATCTTGTAAGTCGAGGGCGCGTGGGTCATCAACCGGCCGGCCTCGTCCCAACAAAGCTCTTCGGTCGTCAGCCAGCCCATGCCCTGAACAAAGCCGCCCTCGATCTGGCCCATGTCGATTGCCGGGTTGAGCGAACGTCCGACGTCATGAAGGATATCGACCCGCGTGACCTTGCTTTCGCCAGTCAAGGTGTCGATGGCGACCTCGCTAACCGCGGCGCCATAGGAGAAATAGAAGAAAGGCCGGCCGCGGGCTGCCTCGCGGTCATAGTGGATCTTGGGGGTCTTGTAGAACCCGGTGGCGGTGAGCTGCACCCGTGCCATATAGGCCTCTTTGACGAGCGCCTCGAAAGCCACGGTCTGGTTGCCGATCCGCACTCGGCCCGGCAGGAACTCGATCTCCTCGGGTCGAACCTTGTAGGCATCGGCGGCAAAGTCGATCAGCCGGCCACGCAGGGTGAGCGCCGCCGCCTCGGCCGCCTTGCCGTTGAGGTCGCTGCCCGATGAAGCGGCGGTCGCCGAGGTATTGGGCACCTTGTCGGTGGAGGTGGCGGTGATCTTGATCCGTTCGATATCGACCTGGAAAACTTCGGCGACCACCTGCGCCACCTTGACGAACAAGCCTTGACCCATCTCGGTGCCGCCGTGGTGCAAGGTGATAGACCCATCGGTGTAGAGGTTGATCAGAGCGCTCGCCTGATTGAGGTGAATGGTGGTGAAGGAAATGCCGAACTTCACCGGCGTCAGGGCCAGGCCCTTCTTGATCACGGGGCTGTCGCGGTTGAAAGCGCGGATGGCCTTGCGGCGTGCGCGGTAATCGGAGGTGACCTCCAACTCTTCCGCGATCTCGCCGATGACACTGTCCTCGACGGTCATGTGATAGGGGGTGAGGTCCCGGCCCTCCCCGCTATAGAAGTTGGCCTTGCGAACATCAATTGGGTCCTTGCCGAGGCTGAGCGCGATCTCGTCCATGACCCGCTCGATCCCGATCATGCCCTGGGGACCGCCGAACCCGCGAAAAGCGGTGTTGGAGACGGTGTGCGTTTTCATCCGCCGCGAGGTGACCCGCGCAGCCCCCAGGAAATAGGCGTTGTCGGCGTGGAACATGGCCCGATCGGCAATGGCTCCGGACAGGTCGATCGAGCGCCCACAGCGCGCCGCATGGCGGAAGGCGACGGCCACTAGGCACCCCTCCTTGTCATACCCAACATCGTAGTCGATGCGGAAGTCGTGGCGCTTGCCCGTCATCAACATATCATCGTCACGGTCCAGCCTGAGCTTTGCCGGACGGCCGGTGGCATCGGCCACCAGCGCGGCGATAACGGCGATGTGCGCGGCCTGGCTTTCCTTGCCGCCGAAGGCCCCGCCCATGCGCCGCACCTCGACCGTGACGGCATTGCTGGAGAGGCCCAGTGCCTTGGCCACGATCTGCTGTACCTCGCTCGGATGCTGGGTCGAGGAGAGCACCTTTATGTCCCGGCCCTCGCCCGGCTCCGCCAGCGCGATCTGTCCCTCCAGATAGAGATGGTCCTGGCCACCGGTGTGCAGGCATCCTGTCAACCTGTGCGGTGCCTGCGCCAGCGCCGCCTCAGGTTCTCCCAAGCATAGCTCGTGCGTCGGCAGAACCTCGAGATCCTGCGCGAGGGCTTGATCCAGCGTGATGATCGGCTCCAGCTCCTCGTAGGTCACCTTCGCCGCCAAGGCCGCAAAGATGGCCTCTTCCCGGCTTTCCGCGGCAACGGCGAAGAGCGGCTGGCCGGCATACTCGACGATGTCGGAGGCGAAGATCGGATCATCACCGGCAAAGGGGCTGGCGTCGTTGATCCCCGGCACGTCGGACGCGGTCAGCACCGCGACCACGCCCGGCGCTTTGCGGACCCGTCGTAGATCGAGCCCGGCAAGCCTGGCATGAGCCTGCGTGCTCAAGCCGAGCTGGATATGAAGGAGGCCGGGCGGCTCGGGCAGGTCGTCGATGTAGCGCGCTTCGCCCGTCACCTGTTTGCGCGCGCTGTCATGGGCTTGTGGCAGGCCGGCGGCGCCCGAAACCCTCTCGGTCACACCGTTGGAGGCCCTACCCATGGTGAGCGATCCCGAGCCCTGGCAGGCGCGTAACCGTGGCCGTATCGGTGCTCTCCAAATAGAACTTATAGAGAAGGTTGCGTGCCGCCAGCATCCGGTAGGCAGCGCTCGCCCGGTGGTCGTCGATCGGCGTGACGTCGCTCTCCAGCGCCGCCATGGCGTCCTGCACCGCCGGTTCATCCCAAGGCCGTCCGTGCAGCGCCGCTTCCGCTAACGATGCGCGCTTGGGCGTTGCCGCCATGCCGCCATAGGCAATGCGTGCCGCTTCGATCGCCCCGCCCTCATCCAAACGCAGGTGGAAAGCGCCGCAGACGGCCGAGATGTCCTGGTCGAAGCGCTTAGAAAGCTTGTAGCAGGCAAAGCGCTCCTCTGGGCTAGGCAGTGGAATGCGAACCGCTTCGACGAATTCGCCGGGGTGCAGGTCCTGACGTCCGTAGTCGATGAAAAAGTCCTCGAGCGCGATCTCGCGGGCTCCGTCCTTGTGGCCGAGAACCAACCGCGCCGAGAGCGCGATCAAGGGTGGCGGCAGGTCACCAATGGGCGAGCCGTTGGCGATGTTGCCGCCGAGGGTCGCGACGTTGCGGATCTGCGGCGAGCCGAAGCGCCGTAGCAGCACGCCCAGGTCCGGCCAATGGCCCGCCACAACGGGCAGCGCCTCGCCGAGCGTGACTGCCGCGCCAATCTCCAAAAGGCCATCCTCTTCTCGGATCCCGCCCAGCTCGGCCACCTCTCCCAGATAGACGATCCGCTCGAGGCGGCGATGTTGTTTCGTGATCCACAGGCCCACATCGCTCAGCCCGGCGACGAGGGTCGCCTCGGGTTCCTGGGCCAAGAGCGCCGCCAGCTCGGCACGATCGCGCGGCACGTCGAAACGTCGTCCCCCTGCGTCATAGGCCAGACGGCTGCCATCGCCGTGCCAGCCGGAGAGCGTCTTCGCAATTTTCCGATCGCGCGCGCGCGCGCTCGCCTTGCGACCCTCCTCGAGCGCTCGCAGTCCGGCCTCGACAATCGGGCTATAGCCGGTGCAGCGGCAGAGGTTGCCGGCCAGTGCGTCGACCAATCCTGCACGGTCCGGCCTCTCACCGGCCTGATGCAGCGCAAAGAGCGACATGACGAAGCCAGGCGTACAGAACCCGCACTGGGTCGCATTTTCCTCCAAGAGAGCAGCCTGTACCGGATGGAGATCCGCGCCTGGAGCGCTCAGATCCTCGACGGTCACCACCTGCTTACCGTCGACCGTGGCCAGAAGCTGGACGCAGGCGTTGACCGACCGATATCGCAAGCCGCCATCCTGTGCGTCGGCCAACACCACGGTGCAGGCCCCGCAGTCGCCCTCGGCACAGCCCTCCTTGGTCCCGGGACGGCCATTGGCACGGAGATAGTCCAGCAAGGTGGTGTTGGGATCGAGGCCCGAGACCGTAACCGGCTCATCGCCAAGCAGAAAACGTATCTTACCGCGCGTCGCCATCACTGTCCGCCAAGCTCAGGATCCGCGATAGGTCGAATAGCCGAAAGGCGAGAGCAGCAACGGCACGTGATAATGCTCTTGCGGATCGGCAATGCCGAATCGGATCAGCACCTGGTCCAAAAATGGCGGATCCGTCAGTGACAAACCCTGACCGCGCAGGTAATCGCCAGCTTGAAAAACCAGCTCATAGGTGCCCACCTGCATGCCCTCGTCATCGAGCAACGGTGATCCCAGGCGACCGTCGTCGTTGGTCGTGCCGGCGGCAAGCTGGTCGGAATGGCCAACCCGGTAAAGTGCGACCTTCAAACCGGCGGCCGGCCGGCCTTGGGCGGTATCGAGCACATGTGTCGTCAAACGTCCCATCGGCGCTCGTGCCTCTCGTTTTCCTGTGGCCAGGGCGCTATTTTGATCACATCCGCCCACGACAAGGCTAGCATAGAAAGCAGCCGGCCGGCGCGCCAAGGAAAACACCGGCCCAAGGAAAACACCGGTCCAAGGAAAACACCAGCGAGGACGCCCCCACGATGCCCACTGAAGCCGGG
>JBFELD010000086.1:0-8410 GCA_041552375.1 Kiloniellaceae bacterium
AGCGTTCGGATCCACTCATCCTGGTCCCGATCCAATGTGGCGCTTGATCGTCCGATCGCCTTGCCTTCGGGGTCGATAAGCTTGATCTCCTCGCGGTCGCCTTGGTTCAGCAGGTAGGCACTCGCCCAGAAGACCAAAGTCTCGGTGCGCGAGGTCGCGCGTTTCAAGCGGGGTGGTCCTTCCCAGATCTCCGGCGCTGTGATCCGATGGCTTGCGAAGCCGGAATCGAGCAAGCCGCCGTCGCGATAGGTCAGTGCCTGACGCGCCTCTTGATTCCAAAGTGGGCGATGCTCCCCACCGCATCCGCTTTGCGGCGGTAGGCCCGAGAAGGGGTCGATAACTCCGCCGCGGTAGTGGATCTCGAACTGGAGATGGGGGTAATTGGCGCGTCCGGAGCGGCCCGCTCGCCCAAGGATGGCGCCGCGATCGACCCACTCGCCGACCTCGACCTTGAGGCTGCCTCGGCGCAGGTGGGTATAGCGGCTTTGCCAGCCCTCGCCGTGCTCCATCATGACGCTATTGCCGTCCGCTGCGGCCGGATCGCCGGCGATCGTGCCCTCGGACAACGGTAGGTCCGGGTAATGATCCACGGTGGTGATGATCTTTCCGGGCGCGGCGGCCAGGACCGGCACGCCGGATCTCATCTCCGTGACATGACGCACGCGGAAATCGGTACCGCGGCGGCCGTCGGTGGTGGCGCCGCCGCAGCGATAATCGACCGCTACGGCCCCGGGTCCCTGGTCGGGATGGAATTGGACGATGCACGAGCGATCCGTCCAACAGGCGAGCGGCACCGAAAACCCGCCCGAGGGCGGGTCTTGAGCGCCGGCGGAAGTCGGCAGCGATAACATCGCCGATACCGCAAGGCAGCAAACGGTGAGCAGGCGCAGCGCCCGGCGCCGGCCGCGATGGTCAGGCATCTTGCATTTGCTCGGCCTGGGTCAGTTCCACCTTCCCGCCACGAACTCGCAGGGCAAGCTTTCCGTCGATCAGTCGTAGAGCATCCTTGCCGAAGATGTCGAAGCGCCAACCGGTCAAGGCCGGAACATCTTGCCTGTGTCCGGCGGCGATTCGCTCCAGCTCGCCGCCGTTGGCGATCAACTTGGCCGCGACTTTCTGTTCTGTGCAAACTTTTTTCAGGAGGATTTTCAAGATATCCACGACCGGTCCAAGATCGGCCGGGAAGTCCTCGCGGTCGGCCGTCCTTGGGCGGTCCTCCGGCGCCACGGCGAGGCCCTCCTGAACGGCCTCGAGCAGGGCCCGGCCGAAACGCCCGCGCGCGGTATCGGCATTGATCGAGCGGGCGCGGGATAGCTCCTCGGGCGTGCGCGGAAGTTGTGCTGCGATATCGAAGAGCTGCTCGTCGCGCAGCACACGGTTGCGGGGTACGTCGCGCCGCTGCGCCTCGTGCTCACGCCAGGTTGCCAGCGCTTTCAAAACCGCGAGGTAACGCCGGTCGGAGGATCGGGTTTTCAGACGTCGCCAGGCCGTCTCGGGTTCGAGGCGGTAGGTCTCGGGCGACGTGAGGATTTCCATCTCTTCGTCCAGCCAGCGTTCGCGGCTGCGTTTGCGCATGGTCTTGGCCAGGGCGCGATAGACGTCGCGCAGATGTATCACGTCATCGAGGGCGTAGCTCAGCTGCGCGTCACTCAAGGGGCGACGGGACCAGTCCGTAAAGCGTGGGCCCTTATCGATCCGCTTTCCGGTGAGCCGGCGCACCAGCGTATCGTAGCCGACAGAGTCGCCGAAGCCGCAGACCATGGCTGCGATCTGCGTATCGAAGATCGGGTGCGGCAGCCGGTCGAACCGGTGAAAGAAGATCTCCAGATCTTGGCGGGCCGAGTGGAAAACCTTCAGGAGCGATTCGTCGTGAAAGAGATCGGCGAGAGGCGCCAGATCAAGCCCCGGCGCGAGCGGGTCCACGGCGACAGCTCCTTCCGGGCCGCCGACCTGGACCAGGCAGAGCTTGGGCCAATAAGTTTGATCGCGCAGGAATTCCGTGTCGACGGTGATGAAGTCGGCGCCCCGAAGATTTTGACAGAATGTCTTGAGAGCGCTCGAATCGGCAATGATTGGCATGGGCGCATGCTATAGCCTCTTGCGGGTGACTTGGGAAGGGGCTGATGCAAGCCAAGCGCAGATCGCCGGGTATCGGGCTTGACAAAGCGGGGAGCGCGAGGGCATGTCACCGCCACTCTTTGTGACGAGCCTCGACGTGACATTCTAGGACGTTCCTCCATGCATCCCTATCGTACGCATAGCTGCGGCGAGTTGCGCCCCTCCCATAGTGGCGAGCGCGTGCGCCTGTCCGGCTGGATTCACCGCAAGCGCGATCATGGCCAGCTGCTGTTCATCGACCTGCGAGATGCGTTCGGCTTGACCCAATGCGTGATCGACGTCTCGAGCCCGCTGTTCGCGACCCTCGAGGGGGCACGTCCGGAAAGCGTGCTGACCGTGACCGGCCCTGTCGTGCCGCGCGCGGAGGAGACCGTCAATCCGAGCCTGCCGACCGGCGAGGTCGAGGTGCGTGTCGAGGAGGCGGTGGTGCAGGCGCCCGCGGCGCTCTTGCCCCTGCAGGTCAACGCCGAGGAGGACGCGGGCGAGGAGATCCGGCTACGCTATCGTTATCTGGACCTCAGGCGCGAGAAGATGGCCCGGCGGATCCGCCTGCGCGCGGCGATCATCGACTCGATCCGCCGTCGCATGGTGGAGCAGGGCTTCACCGAGTTTCAGACGCCCATCCTAACCGCCAGCAGCCCGGAGGGCGCGCGGGACTATCTGGTGCCAAGCCGCGTGCATCCCGGCAAGTTCTATGCCTTGCCGCAGGCGCCGCAGATGTTCAAGCAGCTCTTGATGATCGCCGGCTTCGACCGCTACTTCCAGATCGCGCCCTGTTTTCGCGACGAGGACAGCCGCGCCGACCGCTCGCCGGGTGAGTTCTATCAGCTCGATTTCGAGATGAGCTTCGTCACCCAGGAGGACGTCTTCGACGCTATCGAGCCGGTCCTCGCCGGTGTGTTCGAGGAGTTCGCCGATGGGCGCGATGTGACGGCCTTGCCCTTTCCGCGCATCCCCTTCGAGCAGGCGATGCTGGTCTACGGCACCGATAAGCCCGACCTGCGCAATCCGATCGAGATCGCCGACGTGACCGAGGCCTTTCGCGGGTCCGGTTTCGGCATCTTCGCCCGCGCAGTCGAGCAGGGGGCCGTGGTGCGCGCCATTCCCGCGCCCGGCGCCGCCGGCAAGCCGCGCAGCTTCTTTGACAAGCTGAACGATTGGGCCCGCGCGGAGGGTGCCGCCGGCCTCGGCTACATCATCTTTGCGGCGGAGGGCGAGGCCAAGGGTCCGATCGCCAAGAACCTCGATGCCGAGCGCGTAGCGGCAATCAAATCGGCGGCGGGCCTGTCCGACGGTGATGGCGTCTTCTTTGCCTGCGATAAGGAGAGCGCGGCGGCGAAGTTTGCCGGCGTGGTTCGCACCCGCTTGGGTCAGGACCTGGATCTCTTGGAAAGGGATGCCCTTCGCTTCTGCTGGGTGGTGGACTTCCCGATGTACGAGCGTGACGAGGACAGCGGCGTGATCGAGTTCTCGCACAACCCGTTTTCCATGCCGCAAGGCGGGCTCGACGCGCTGGAAAACCAAGATCCGCTGACCATCAAGGCGTTCCAATACGATATCGTCTGCAATGGGGTGGAGTTGTCCTCGGGCGCGATCAGAAACCACCTGCCCGAGGTTATGTACAAGGCCTTCGCCATCGCCGGCTATTCGGCGGCCGAGGTCGAGGCGCGGTTCGGCGGGATGCTGAATGCGTTGAAATTTGGTGCACCCCCGCACGGTGGCTCTGCGCCGGGATTGGATCGCATCGTCATGCTTCTGGCCGAGGAGCCGAATATCCGCGAGGTCATCGCCTTTCCGATGAACCAGCGTGCCGAGGACCTGATGATGCAAGCGCCGGCGGAAGTGCCGGACGCGCGACTGCGCGAGCTTCACCTGAAGCTCGATCTGCCGCCGGAGTAGCCGGCCGCCGCGGTGGCGGGGAAACCCATTATCTAAAAAGCAAGAGATGATTAAAGCTTTGCTGCTTTGATCTCGAGCAGGCGCGCGCCCGTGCGTTGGTTCTTTATCAGAGTTCGTCGAGTCCTCAATGTTGCGATATCTCAAAAATCTCTTTGTACTCGTGCTGGTGACCCTGCCGCTGGCCGGCTGTTTCCTGCCACCCGTCATCTCTCTGGCCTCTCTGGCCCTCGACATCGGATCCTTCGCGGTCAGCGGCAAGACCGTGACCGACCACGGCATATCGGCCGTCGCACAGGAGGACTGCGCGGTCTTGAGGGTGTTCGACGGCGGCGTCTGCCGGCCCTATGAGGACTACGAAGATGACGTGTCGCTGGCGGCGCTCGAGCCGTTGACGCCCTTGGGCGCAAACTCATCCGACGAGCCCGGGGGGCCCGATGTGGACGTATTATCGGAGCTAGGCTACATCGAGGCGGGCCTGACCTTGCCGCGTGCGGCGGGTAGCGTGCAGGTCGCCGCGAGACCGGCTACACGGTGGGGGGCGCGCCTCATCGACGGCGGCGAAGATCGACCGCTCGACATTTCCGATCTTTATTGACACGCGCGTGTGTGGGCTCAGATCACGCGCGAGGGCAAGGTCTCGTCCGTGAAGTAGGCATCCAGATTGTCGAGCGCCTTGAACCCCATGGCGTTGCGTGTCTCTACCGTGGCGCTGCCCAGGTGCGGCAGGAGATAGACGTTGTCGAGGTCGAGATAGCCGGGGTTCACCTTGGGCTCGCCGTCGTAGACGTCGAGGCCGGCGGCCGCCACTCGGCCGCGGGCGAGCGCCGCGATCAGGGCCTCGTCATCGATCACCGCACCGCGCGACGAGTTCACGACGATGGCGCCCTCGGGCAGCTTCTCGATCCGCGCGGCATTCAGAAATTGATGTGTCTCGGGCGTGGCCGGGCAATTCAGGGAGAGGAAATCGGCGTGGCCCAATAGCTCTTCCGGGTCTTCGTGGAAGAGGGCGCCGACCTCCAGATCGGGAGGCAGCCGCGTGGTGTTGCAGTAGTGGATCTCCATCGAGAAGCTGCGCGCGCGCGCGGCCACGGCGCGGCCGATCCGCCCCATGCCGAGAATGGCGAGACGCTTGCCGGTCACTTGAGTCCCCATGAGTTGCGTCGGACGCCAACCGGTCCACTCGCCGGCGTAGAGCATCTTCTGGCCCTCGAAGGCCCGCCGTGCCGCCCCCAGGATGAGGAGCATCGTGATATCCGCGGTGGCGTCGGTCAGGACGTCCGGTGTGTTGGTGACGATCAGACCTCGTGCCTCGGCTGCCTTCAGGTCGATGTGATCAAAGCCGACTGAGAAGGTGGCGAGAATACCGACGGTTTCGGGTAAGGCCGCGATTGTGGCTGCATTCATCGCCTCAGTCGGGGTGCAGAGCACGCCGGTGCAGCCTTCGGCGCGGGCGACGATTTCCTCCATTGCGTAAGGACGGTCGTCCTGGTTGGTGAGAGCGTCGTAGTCGCGGGCAATTCGTGCCTCGACGGCCTCGGGCAGACGGCGGGTGACAAGGATCTTCGGCTTGGTGTCACTCATGGCGATGGGCTATCTCCTGGAAATCGGGCCGCATCGACGGTCCGGCTTTGCGCTTGGGTGTACGAGCGCCTAGATTTGTGCCAGCGACAGTTCGATACCACAAGATACGACATGTCCAATGACGGTAAGGTTCAAAGTCTTGGCGGCGATTCTGGTCGGAGCGGCCAGCTACCTCGCGATGCCCGCGGCGCTGGCCGCGGGTCCGGTCGAGGTTCAGCCGCACCGCGGGGTCTATGCCCTCGAGCTGTCGGAGGTGGAACCCAATTCCACCGTCGTGCATGCGCGCGGGCGCTTCGATTTCGAGTGGGCCGACGCCTGCGATGCCTGGACGATGTCGCAGCGAGCTATCCTCGAGGTCGGCCACAGCGACGGCCGGGTCTTCGACTTCGGCTGGACCTATAATGCTTGGGAAGCGAAGGACGGCGCGACCTATCGCTTCTTCATCACCCGGCGCTTCGGCGGCGACACGGTGGCCGAGGAGATAAGGGGCCAGGCGGAACTGACGGGTGAGGCCGGTGGCGTTGCTCGTTTCACCTTGCCCCAGGAGCGGGAGATGGCGCTGCCCAGCGGGACTCTCTTTCCAGCCGCCCATACGCTTTATCTGCTCGAGGCTTTGATCGCAGGGAACACGCCCACCTGGCGAACGCTTTTCGACGGCTCCGGCGAGGAGGGGTTGTTCGGTGTGTCGCCGGCCGTGGCCGGCGCCTTTTCCGGCGACGCGGCGGCAGGCTTCGTCTCGCCGCTGCTCGATGGCGAGACATCGTGGCGGATGCAGCTGGCATTCTTCTCCATGGACGAGAGCAGCGCCCTGCCGGAGCAGGAACAGGCCTTTCGTCTTTTCGAGAATGGCATCGTCGACGAAATCACTTTCGACTATGGCGAGTTCACCGTGGAGGCCAACCTCGAGGAGTTGGAGTCCGTGCAGGGCGGCGGTTGTTGAGCTGACTTTGGCCGAGCCTATCTTCTTGGCCGTCGCTTATACGTCGCTATCGCTCCGCCGGCGTTCTTGCGCTTTGAAGCCCCGCCCCTTGACGATGGAATTGGGCCCCAGTCGCTGACGCACCTCGTCGATGGCCTTCTCCACCCGTTTCTGTTTTCCGCGGTCGGGGTCGAGGAGCGACGGCGGGTCGGCTGCCGCCGCTGGTTGCAGATCGCCGGCGCCGATGCCGATCAGACGAAAGCTTTCGGTCCCGGCCTCCCGTGCCAGCAATGTCGAGCCGGTATCGTAAAGGCGTTCGGCGAGCTGCGTCGGGTCGGCGAGGCGGCTTGATCGTGTCAGCAGCTTGAAGCCGCCGGTCTTCAGCTTAAGCGTCACCGATCCGCCGGCGAGGCTCGCCGCCTTGAGACGGCGCGCCACCGTCTCGCACAGTGGCCAGAGCTCGCCCTGTAGCTGGCTCAGGTCGCTCAGGTCGCGATCGAAGGTGGTCTCGGCGGAGATGCTCTTGGCCTTCGAGACCGGGTCCACGCTCCGCTCGTCCTCACCGCGGCAAAGATGGAACAGCCGCCGGCCCATGGCGCCATAACGCGCCGACAACTCGCGTTCGTCGACGCGACGCAGATCCTTGACCAGGCGAATGCCGTCCCGGTCCAGCTTTTGACGTAGAACCTTGCCGACGCCCCAGATGATCGAGACCGGCTTGTCGGCAAGAAAGTCCAGGGTCTCTTCCCGGCCAATCACCGCGAAGCCGCGCGGTTTGTCGAGGTCGGAAGCGATCTTGGCTAGGAACTTGTTGTGGCTCAGGCCGATCGAGGCGGTGACCCGAAGTTCCTCCTCCAGTTGCTTCGTCAGACGGGCGAGAGAGCGGGCCGGCGAGCCGTGATGGAGCTGCCGTGTGCCGGACAGGTCGATAAAGGCCTCGTCGATCGACAGGGGCTCGACGAGGGGCGAATAGGTGCCCATGATCTCTCGGACCTGTCGGCCGACCCGTTGGTACTTCGCCATTTCCGGCTTGATGACGATGGCGTCGGGACAGGCCTTCAGCGCCTTGAACATCGGCATGGCGGACCGCACGCCGTAGAGACGGGCGACATAACAGGCCGCGGCGACGACGCCGCGGGTCATGCCGCCGACGATGACCGGCCGATCGCGCAGCTCCGGCCGATCGCGCTTCTCGATGGTGGCGTAGAAGGCGTCACAATCGATATGGGCGATGGCGAGGCGGGGAAGCTCGGGGTGGGCGATCACCCGCGGACCGCCGCAGGCCGGACAACGCCTCGGGTCATGGCTTGGTGCGGTATCCTCCGCCTCCGCGAGGCAGTCGCGGCAAAGCCAGGCCATCTCAGATGTCCGCCGGAGTTGTCGGGCCGCGATCCGGAACGTCCCACAGCCAGGCTGCTCCCCGCACGCCCGAGGAGTCACCGTGCTTTGGCCGGTACAACGGTGTATCGACGGCATCGGAGAAGACGTGGCGGGGTAATTGCCGGGCGACGGCGCCGTAGAGACGCTCGACCTTCGACAGACCGCCGCCGAGGACGATCACGTCTGGGTCGAGAATGTTGATGACCTGGGCTAGTGCGCGCGCGAGCCGATCCTCGTAACGCTCGAGGGCGGCCAGTGCGGTGGGCTCGCCGCGCTCGGCCGCGGCCAGGACCGAGGTGGCGTCCGTTTCGGGGTTTGCGCCGTCGCTGGCTCGCGGGGCCCGGCGCCAGTCCACCACCAGGCCAGGGCCCGAGAGGAAGGCCTCGATACAGCCGTGCTGGCCGCAGTAGCACGGTGGGCCCGGGCGTTCCTCGTCGCGCGGCCAGGGCAGGGGATTGTGACCCCATTCGCCGCCGATGGCGTTGCGGCCGACCAGGATGCGGCCATTGGCGA
>JBFELD010000087.1:0-8400 GCA_041552375.1 Kiloniellaceae bacterium
ATGGTGTGAAAGATCACATGAGCGCAGCGGTCATGCTGTTCGCGAAGACGGTGCTCCAGCCAAGCGATGGCGTCACTTTCGTCCACCCGCTCGCCTGTCCCGGCCGCCAGCTCCAGCGCCGCCCGGGTCATGGCGAGGCGCTCGGCCTGATCGGCCCAGATATAGGACAGGGCACGTACGCGGTCGGCCGGCCGCGTAGGATCGAGGGGCCTGAGGTCGCAACCCGCCCGAGCGACAATCCTCACCTCGGCCCCCGGCGGCGGCGCCCCCTCCCATCGCGGAGACAGCGAAACCGGCGAGAGCGGATCACCGAACTCCCGCTCGCCCAACCGATAGCGATAGCGATCGAGTTGCAGATTGAGGCCGGCCGAAGCGCCGAGCTCGGAGAGCACCATCGGCCGCCCGAAAAGTTTCGCTACCCTCAACAGGCCAGCGAAGATGACGGCGGAGCGACGAACCTCATTGGTCTGTGGTGCACTCGCCAACCAAGCGAGGATGACGGCGGCGTACTCGCGACAGGTCTCGTTCATCGCGGCCCAGAGGGCAGCATCGTCGACCGTCTCATCGTGCGGCGGATAGACCTTCGCCAACTCCGGTGCGCGACCCTGCAACACCAAGCCATGGAGAGCACCGGCAAGGCGCAAAGACAAGGCATCACCGGCCACACTCGGCTCACCGGGCCAGCTCAAGATACGCGCGGCCACCTCGCCCTGGGTTGTGCTCAGGCGCTCCCCCGCCAAGGCGCAGAGCCGCGCCGTAAAGGGCGATCCCAGGTTTCGGCACGCCTCGGCCTGCTCCAGGAACGACGCGCGAACACGTACTTCGAGGTTGTCCGCCATAGAGACTTTTTACCCCAGCGACACGCTGGCAGCAATGCCGGCAAGCTCAGCCGGTCGGCCCTATCGGTAGCGGCGCAGGTAGTAGTAACCGAGCGCGCCAGCGACGGCGATGAGGACGACCATCATAGCGCCGCCGCGCCGCTCGCTGCCTTGCATCGCGCGCGCCTTGATGCCCGGCTGGGCAACACGAAGGAAGACGAAGCCGAGCACGGCCAGCCCGGCAAGAATGAGAACGATCGTTTTTCCGTCGACCGGCATCCAACGCCCCAACCGCAGTCACACACCGGTGACCATAAGCATGTGAGCGTTAGCATCGGGTTACGAGGCGGCGGCCGTTCACTCCGGCTCGCGCACCACAAGCTCCCCGGCGATGACATCGGGTATGCCCGAGAACAAGCCGGCGAGATTTTCCTGCACCCAAGTCTTGGCGTTCTCGTCGGATTGCCGCGCCGCCTCCTCGGTCTGGAAAATGCTGATGCTGGCCAGGGTGCCGTCACTGGAATCGAGCACCTGATAGGAGATGAAACCGGGGATTTGTCTAAGCAGTGGTAAGAACTCCCTGCGGACGCGTTTGGCGATCTCCGGCACATCGCTTGGGTCGACGCTGTATCGACGAATGCTGACGTACATGGCGCTTCCTCGCGGAAGAGTTCCTCTAAAGGCTGAAGGAGCAGGTTATCACATACTGGGGATGAGATGTTGCGCTAATGCGTGTGGCCTCATCGCCCGCCTAGTCGTTTCGAGATCCGTCTTCATCGGCCGTCAGCGCCTCACGGACGGTGACGAGCTTGTTCGCCAAGTGTGTCTTGAGCAGCATGGCCAGCCGCTCTCCGTCGCGCGTCTCGAGAGCCTCCAGGATCGCCTCGTGCTCGCCGACCGCCTGGGCCCAGCGAGAGGCCGACATGTTGGCCATGTAGCGCGCCCGGCGCACGCGTCCGGCCAGGCCACGTTGCATCTGCGCCAAGGTCGGATTGCGCGCGGCTTTCAAGATGGTCTCGTGGATGCGCTCATTGAGGGCGAAGTAGCCGCCCAGGTCCCCCGCTTCGTAGGCGGCGACCATCTTTTCGTGCGCCGTGCGAAGCTGCGCGATCTCGGCGGCGGTGATATGCATGCAGGCCAGCTCACCAGCCACGGCCTCCAGCGCGCCCATGATCGGGAAAGCCTCCTCGAGATCCTCGAGCGTGAGATTGGCGACCGCCGCCCCGCGATGCGGGGTAAGGCGCACCAGTCCCTCGGCCGAGAGGACCTTCAACGCCTCTCGCAGGGGCGTGCGCGAGACCCCGAAGCGCGAACAAAGATCGCGCTCTGAGAGTTTTTCTCCCGGCGCCAGGTCCCCTTCGACGATCAGGTGGCGCAGCCGCTCGGCCAGCTCGTTGTGCAGCGGGCGGCGCTCGATCGGTGCTGTCACGTCCATCGGCATGGGTCAGCCCTCAGTTGTGGCAAGTTCGGCCGAGCTGGCGAGCAGCCGGGCGACATGGACGGCCTCGCGCCCGGCGCCGTCGGCGATTTGGTGCCGGCAGGAGGTGCCGTCCGCGACGATGACGCTGTCGGCGCCGGCCGTGCGCACCTTGGGCAGCAGGCTCAGCTCGGCCATGGCCAGGGAGACCGCCGCCGTTTCGGCTTGGTAGCCGAAGGACCCCGCCATGCCACAGCAAGACGAGGCGATGGTCTCCACCTCTAGATTCGGGATCAAGCCAAGGACGCGTTGGGCCGGGGCCATGGCGCCAAAGGCCTTCTGATGGCAGTGCCCGTGCAGCAAAGCCTTGGCCGCCGGTAACGGCGCAAGCGGTAACTCGAACCCCTCCTCATCGAGCCGCCGGGCGATAAACTCTTCGAACAGCAGGGCGCGCTCGGCGAGCCGGCCTGCCACTGCGCGTCCAAGCAGCGCCGGCGCCTCGTCGCGGAAGGTCAGCAGACACGACGGCTCGAGCCCGACGATCCAGGCCCCGGCCTCCAACGCTGGGGTGAGCGCCTCGAGCGTCCGGCGCATCTCGGACTTAGCCTCCTCGACCAATCCAGCGGCGAGGAAGGTGCGGCCGCAGCAAAGCGGCCGTCCGCCGGAAAGCGGCCGGGCATCGATCACACGGATCCCCGCCCGGCACAGCACGGCCCGCGCGGCCCGCAAATTCTCGGGCTCGAAGTAGCGGTTGAAGGTATCGGCGAAGAGCACCGCTTCGGCCTTCTCCGGAACATCCACCGCGTCGCGATAGGGGTCACGCCGCCAGCGCGGCAGCGGGCGAGACCGACTAAGACCGACAAAGCGCTCCGAAGCTCGCGCCAAGCCCGGCACCCGGTCGCGCAGGTTCATCAGCCAAGGCACGCGCGCCGCAAAGGGGCCATAGCGCGGCAAGTAGGCCACGAGCCGCTCGCGCGGCGCAACACCCCGTTCGGCAGCACGCGCGGCCAGGACCTCGATCTTCATCTTGGCCATGTCCACCCCGGTCGGGCACTCGCGCTTGCAAGCCTTGCAGGAGACGCAAAGTGAAAGCGTCTCGGCCATCTCATCGGATGTCAGCGCGCCTAGCCCAAGCTGACCGGAGATAGCCAAGCGCAGAGAGTTGGCCCGGCCGCGCACCAGATCGCGCTCGTTGCGGGTAACGCGATAGCTGGGACACATGACGCCGTCGCCCAGCTTGCGGCAGACACCGTTGTTGTTGCACATCTCCACCGCGCCCTGGAACCCGCCCGCCTTGCCACTGTATTGCGACCAGTCGAAGGCGGTTGCGAAGTCGGGTACGGCATAGTCCGGGCCGTAGCGAAACAGCGTGCGGTCATCCATCTTCGGCGCACGGACGATGCGGCCTGGGTTGAAAAGGCCCGTCGGATCCATGCGGTCCTTGACCCGCTCGAAGGCCGCCACCACGCGATCACCGAACATCTCACGGTGAAATTCCGAACGTACGATACCGTCACCGTGCTCGCCGGAATGAGATCCTTTGTACGTACGTACCATCTCAAAGGCCTCTTCGGCGATGGCGCGCATCGCCCGGACGTCCTTGTCCAGCTTCATGTTGAGGACGGGACGTACGTGTAGCGTCCCGACCGAGGCGTGGGCGTACCAGGTGCCGTCGGTGCCATGCTTGCGAAAGATTTCGCTCAGCCGTTCGGTATAGTCGGCCAGGTCCTCCAGGCGCACCGCGCAATCCTCGACGAAAGACACGGGCTTTCCATCCGACTTCATCGACATCATGATATTGAGGCCCTGCTTGCGGACCTCCCAGATCTCCTTCTGGAAGCTTGGGTCGGTCGCCTCAACAACACCACCCTCCAGCTTGCCCGGGTCACCCCAAGCGAAACCGAGCTCGGCCATCACGTCCCTGAGCCCCGCGAGGCGGCGCAGGTTTTCGCGCTGCTCATCCTCGGCGAACTCGACCAAAAGGAGGGCGGCGGGATCACCGCGCACGAAGCGATCGACGGTAGGGCGCATGACCTCGATCTCGCGGCCGAGGGCGATCATGGTGTCGTCGACCAACTCGACCGCCGTTGGTCCTAGCCCCACCAGGTGCTGCGCCGCCGCCATGGCCGCCCGGAAGCTCGGAAAGTGGCAGACACCCAACACCGTCGCGTGCGGCTTGGGCGCCAACTTCAGGTGGATAGCCCGCGAAAAGGCCAGCGTGCCCTCCGAGCCGACCAGGAGATGGGCCAGGTTGTTGGCCTGCCCGTTCGGCACCAGCGCATCGACGTTGTAGCCACCGACCCGGCGTAGCAGGTCGGGAAAGCGCGCGCGGATCTCCTCGGCCTCGTCGGCCCCCAAGTCGAGGAGATCGCGAAAGAGATCGGCCAAGGGCGTTGGCAGGTTGCCGCCGCCGAGGTGCCGGTCGACCTCGCCGAAGCGGGCCTCGCTGCCATCGGCGAGGATGGCGTCGATCGCCGCCACGTTGTCGCGCATGGTGCCGTAGCGGATCGAGCGCGAGCCGCAGGAGTTGTTGGCCGCCATGCCCCCGATGGTCGCCCGCGAGGAGGTCGAGACATCGACTGGAAACCACAGACCATGAGGCGCCAAAGCCGCGTTGAGGCGGTCGAGCACGACCCCCGGCTCGACCGTGACCGTCCGTGCCTCCAGGTCGAGTGCGCCGATCCCGGTCAGGTGCTTGGAAAGGTCGAGGACGATGGCCTCGTTCACGGTCTGGCCGCACTGGGAGGTGCCGCCGCCGCGCGGCAAGACCGGCACCCCGGCCTCGCGCGCCACCGCCATCGCCGCCGCGACATCGGCGCTGTGGCGGGGCACGACGGCGCCAACCGGCATGACCTGGTAGATCGAGGCGTCGGTGGCATAGCGCCCGCGACTGAAACGGTCGAATAGGACCTCTCCTTCGACTGCTTGCCGCAAGCGTCTTTCGAGCGCCGAGCCGTTCATCGCCATTGACATCCACCGGTAGAATGTATTTTGTATTCAAAATTC
Source organism: Kiloniellaceae bacterium (assembly GCA_041552375.1). Lineage (GTDB taxonomy): Bacteria > Pseudomonadota > Alphaproteobacteria > Kiloniellales > Kiloniellaceae > JAJFGK01. The sequence goes on from JBFELD010000087.1 coordinate 5,242, forward strand.
ATAAGGCCTCTGCCACCAGAGGGCAAGGGCCCAAGAAATCCAAGGGACAAGCCAGGGGACGGGAGCGTACGGATGCCCAAGTCGGGGCGACATTTCCTGCAGATCCCAGGGCCGACCAACGTGCCCGACCGCATTTTGCGGGCCATGGACCGACCGACCATCGACCACCGCGGCCCGGCTTTCGCCGAACTCGGGCAACGGGTGCTGAGCGGACTGCGCCAGGTTTTCAAGACCGAGGGCCAGGTGGTCATCTTTCCCGCCTCCGGCACGGGGGCTTGGGAGGCGGCGCTGGTCAACTGCCTGTCGCCGGGCGAGCGGGTCCTGATGGTCGAGACCGGCCATTTCGCCACTCTCTGGAAGGAAATGGCGGAGCGTTTGGGCCTGCGTGCCGAGTTCATAGAGACCGATTGGCGAAGCGGCGCCGACCCACAGGCCATCGAGGCGCGGTTGCGCTCCGACGTCGGCGGCGAGATCAAGGCGGTCTGCGTCGTCCATAACGAGACCTCGACCGGCTGCACCTCACCCATCGCCCAGGTGCGCAAAGCCATCGACGCGGCGGACCACCCAGCGCTGTTGATGGTCGACACCATCTCCTCGCTCGCCTCCATCGACTACCGCCACGACGAGTGGGGCGTCGACGTCACCGTGGCCGGCTCGCAGAAGGGACTGATGCTGCCGCCGGGGCTCTCCTTCAACGCCATCAGCGACAAGGCGTCGGCGGTATCGAAGACCGCGCGGCTGCCAAAGTCCTACTGGTCCTGGGAGGCCATGTCCGGGCCCAATGCGTCGGGCTTCTTTCCCTATACGCCGGCGACCAACCTTCTCTACGGCCTTGCCGAAGCGTTGGACATGCTCTTCGAGGAAGGGCTGGAGAACGTCTTCGCCCGCCACGACCGCCACGCCGAGGCGGCGCGGCGCGCTGTCGAGGCCTGGGGCTTGGAGGTTCTGTGTCAGGACCCCGCGTGCACCTCCAGCTCGCTGACGGCGGTGCTGATGCCCGAGGGGGTAAGCGCCGACCAATTCCGCAAGGTGACCTTGGAACGCTTCGATCTTTCTCTCGGCAACGGCCTGTCGCGGCTGGCCGACAAGGTCTTTCGCATCGGCCACCTGGGCGACTTCAACGATCTCATGCTCATGGGTACGCTCTCGGGCATCGAGATGGGCCTGCGTCTGGCCGAGGTTCCCCATCGCGCCGGCGGCACGCAAACTGCCCTCAACTTTCTCGCCGAAGGGCGGCAGGTCGCCTCGGGCGTCGCCGCTCAGTGACGATGAATAAATGAAGTAAATCAATATAATAGGTCAATAGGGAGGACCAACATGAAAGTAGTGAAAATCTTGGCCGCCGCCGCGACGACCGCGTTGCTGGCCAGTCCGGTCATGGCCGACAAGCTCATCTTGAAGTTCGGCCACGTCGGCAAGCCCGGATCGCTCTTCGAGATGAGCGTCAACGAGTTCGCGCGTTGTTCCAACGATGCGCTCGGCGACAAGGCGGAGGTGCAGGCCTTCGGCTCATCGCAGCTCGGCAAGGACAAGGAACTGTTGCAAAAGCTGAAGTTGGGTCAGATCACCTTTTCCCTGCCCTCGTCCGTGATGTCATCGGTGGCCGACGAGTTCGGCGTCTTCGAGATGCCCTACATCATCAAGGACCGCGAGCACATGAAGCGGGTCCAAGGCGCGATCCTGGAGAGCAAGCTGCAGCCGGCGGTCAAGGCCAAGGGCTATCGCATCATCGGCCTGTGGGAGAATGGCTTCCGCAACATCACCAACAACGAGCGGCCGATCAACAAACCCGACGACCTAGCCGGCATCAAGCTGCGCACGCCCAAGGGCGCCTGGCGCGTCAAGATGTTCAAGCTTTACGGCGCCAATCCCACGCCGATGGCTTTTTCGGAGGTCTTCACGGCGCTGCAGACCGGCGTCATCGACGGCCAGGAAAACCCCTACGCGCAGATCTATTCGGGGAAGTTCCAGGAGGTGCAGAAGTATCTCTCGGTCACCGGTCATGTCTACACGCCAGCTTACGCGCTGGTCTCCGACGAGCATTTCGGTAAGTTGCCCCAGGACGTGCAGGACGCTCTGGTCGACTGCGCGACCCTAACGCAGAGCTACGTCTATGAGACCGCGGCCCAGCTCGAGACCGACCTGCTGGAGAAATTGAAGGCCGGTGGCATAGCGGTCAACGAGGCCGACAAGGGCGCCTTCATCGCCGCCTCCAAGCCGATCTACGAAGATTTCGCCACCAGCGTCGAGGGTGGCCAGGACCTGATCGACACCGTCCAGGGGCTTTCTGGCGGCTCGTAACCTGCAAGGAAGGCCCGGGTCGGGTGCCCGGGCCTTTCTCTCTTCCAGATCTGCGGCGCCGAAGCGACCCGGCGGCGCGTAAGGGGTGGAAAGACATCTGGGCCGCGCGATGATCCCCGTGTTGCGACGATCCTTCGAATGGCTGCTGGAGTGGATCACCATACTCTTGATGGTCTCCCTGGCGGTCGTGGTCATCTACGCGGTCATTCTGCGCTTCCTCGGCAATTCGCCTTCCTGGTATGACGAGGTGGCGGCGATCCAGCTTTCCTGGGTGACCTACTACGGCGCCGCCTTGGCGGCCTTGAAGCGGCGCCACATCGGCTTCGATTCCGTGCTGCTCGCGATCCCCATGCCGTGGCGCATGGGCGCGGTAATCTTGGCCGAAGCCGTGGTGCTGGGCTTTTTCTATCTGATGGCTTCCACCGGCATGCAGGTGCTCGAGGTCCTCGAGGGCGAGCGGCTGGTTGCCCTGACCTGGGTACCGATCCAATTCACCCAGTCGGTCATTCCGATCGGCGCTGCGCTCTTCATCATCGCCGAGCTTTTGAGCCTGCCGGACTATTGGCGCTCGGTGGCCGCCGGCGTCTCGCTCGAGCATCCGGAGATCACCGAAGAAGGCGAGGCTTGAGGCAATGCTGGTCTTCTGGATGTTCGTCGCCCTGGTTGTGATGATCTGCCTCAACGTGCCGATCGCGGTCGCCCTCGCCGTCTCAGCGGTGATCGGCCTGGTCGCGACCGAGGGCACGAGCAGTGTGGTGACGGTCGCGCTCGACATGTACGACGGCTCGACCAAGTTCTCCCTGATCGCCATTCCCATGTTCGTCCTGGCCGGCGCGATCATGAATGCGGCGGGCATCA
>JBFELD010000088.1:0-8386 GCA_041552375.1 Kiloniellaceae bacterium
GAGGGCTCACCACTGGTCTTCGGCGGTGAGATCCTTCTGGCCGCCTTGGGCTGGGAGCGCGAAGACCTGCAGGAGGTCGTGCCGCTGGAACTCGCGGCCATGCCGGCGGCGCTTTGCGATCGGAGCATCGACGCCCTCGTTCTGCCTCTCATCCATCCCGACCCCCTGGTCGAGAATGGTCTTCAGACCTGCGATCTGGGTTTTGTGGAAGTCGGCAGCCAGGACGTCGAGACGGCCTTGCAGGCTTGGCCTTTCCTCAGCCCCTTGACCATCGCCGAAGACCTGTATTCCGGTCGGACGAGGTCGACGCGGAGCTTTGGTCTTCGCGCGATGTTAGCGACCGTGGCCGGGCAGGATCCCCTTCTGGTTGCGGCGGTGACACAGGCCGTGGTCGCGGGCGCCGAGGAGGATTGGATGCTGGCACCCGGATCGCTCGCGCCGGTTCATCCCGCCGCCCTGGATATTTTGGTCGCGCGTGGACTGGCCCCGGTACCGGAGCCTTCCGACTGAGCCTAGTTGAGATTTTTGTCTGGTGGAGAATTCCGGCGGCCCCGCTCAATGCGGGCCGAGTTTCGGCTGAGCGCGCCCCGCCGCAACCGCTTCGCGGTGGGCGATATAGGTGACCGCGGCGACGACGATGCCGCCGCCCAGGAAGATCCAGGGATCGAGCGGCTCACCGAAGGCAATCAGGCCCAGCAGCGCGGCCCAGACCAGTTGCAGGAAGGCGGCCGGCTGGGTCACCGTGATCGGTGCTGCCTCGAAGGCGCGGGTCAGGGTGTAATGCCCGGCGGTGGCGAAGACCGCGGTCAGGAAAAGCAGGAACAGCTCATCCACACTGGGCGCGCGCCACTCGAGCAGGGCGCCCGGCAGCAAGGTTAGGGTACAAAAGATCGAGAGCATGGCCACGATCATCGCCGGGGATTCGCTGCGGGTCATCTTCTTGGCCAGCAGGAAGGAAGCGGCGAACAGCGGTGCGGCGGCGAGCTGGGCGATCGAGCCCGTCTCGATGCTCTGAAATCCGGGCCGGAGGATCACGATGGCGCCGAGAAAGCCGGCGGCGACAGCGAGGATGCGTCGTGTGTGGAACCGCTCGCCGAGGAAGAGTGCCGCGCCAATGGTGGTGAAAATGGGCGCGGTGTAGCCAAGCGCCGTCACCTCGGCGATGGGAATCCGCGCCATGGCGTAGAACCAGAGCATGACCGCCAGGCCGTGGCACAGACCGCGGAGGGTGTAGAGTCCCATCATGCCGCGGCTCGGCCAGTTGCCGCGCAAACGAAACAAGATAGGGGCGATCAGGATCAGCCCGAAGAGATAGCGAATGAAGGCGGCCTGCACGGCCGGCATGTCCGAGCCAAGATAGCGGACCGTCCCGGTCACCGCGACGAAAAGCAAGCCTGTTACCAGCATCCAGGCGATGCCGGCGAGCGCGCTGGCGCGCGTGTCAGGCGTGGTCGCGGTGGTCATGAGACAGGAGCCCGCAAATGGAGGTTTCCGGGCTGCCCGCCCAGCATCGGGAGAGGCTAATGAACTGCGCCCTGCGAGGCCAGCACGTTCTACGCTTTAGCCGTTTGGGCCTTGCGCGCATGCTGGGTCGGCCGGATCTCCGACCCGCTCGCGGGCGCGGTGACCGGCGATCCGTTGCAGCCGAGAAAAACCGGCAAGTGAACGATCGCCTCGATCAATCGCTCTTCACCGACCAGGGGAAGAAGCAAGCGGTCGTATATGAGGTTGCTACCGTCGGGCAAGGGCAGGGCCTTTTGCGAGAGCGCGGGACCGCGCAAGGCAGCGACCTCGACGTAGTCGACGTGCGAGCGGCGCAGATCCTCACCCGTGTAGGCTTCCTCGAACCACAGGCCGGTGACGTCGCGCCCGGCGTGGCGGACGATCTCGGTGCCACTGTATCGGTGCCGAAAGCGCAGCCGGCTCTCCTTACGCGTGACCTCGACGATCCCGATGAAAGCGGCAAGCGTGCCCGTCTCCGTCAGATCGAATCGCTGCTCGAGAGGCGGATCGCCCGCCGTGCGCCGGCTCCACCAATAGCGAAAGAGCGCTTTATGGCAGGTATGAACCAAGCGATCCTGAAAATCCAACCCCTGCATCGGGACGTTCCTCGGACTGCGGCCCACGCGGCCTTGGCAACGGCGCGCACGCCATCAACCTGCACGACTCTTGTTGGATATAGGAACGATCGGCGGCAGCCCAAATGCCTTAGAAGCGTCCGGGGTGGAATGGGTGTAGGTCGATCGCCGCCGCCTGGTCGGTGGCCAGCTCGGCGACCAGTCGCCCGGTGGCGGCCGACTGGGTAAGCCCGAGATGCCCGTGACCGAAGGCATAGATAATGTTGGGACTGCGTTGGGCGTGGCCGATCGCCGGAAGGCTGTCGGGCAGGGAGGGGCGGTGCCCCATCCATTGCACGCCGCCCTTCGGGTTCAGGCCCGGCAAGAATCGTTGGGCCTTTCTCAGCATCGCCTCGGCACGCGCATAGTTCGGCGGCCGTGTCAGACCGGCAAGCTCGTCGGCACCGCCGATCCTGAGACCGCTATCGAGCTGTACGGCGACGAAGCCATGCTCTTCGAAGATCAGCTCATGAGTGATTTCGAGGCCGGGCGCGGGGAGCGTCGTATTGTAGCCGCGCTCGCATTCCAACGGCAGGGGCTCGCCCAGCGGTCCGGTCAGGTGGTGCGACCAGGCGCCGGCGGCGATCACCGCGCGACGGGCACGCAGTGTCGTATCGTCGGCAAGGCGTAGGACGACCTCCGCGCCCTCAGGTGCCACGCCGCGAACGTCGACCTTGCGGAAGGTGGCACCGCGCTCGATCAGCCGCTCGCCGATCAGCCGTGAGACTTTGTAGGGATCGGAGACGTAGAGCCACTGCTCGACCCGGATGGCCTCGATGAAACAGGGCGATAGGGCCGGCTCCAGGGCGCGGATCTCCTCGCCCGAGACGCGGGTGTAAGGTATGCCGTGCTCGTCGCGCCGGCGCCAACCGGGCAGGGCGCGGCGGAACTCCCTTTCGCTTTCGTATAGATACATGGCGCCGTTGGGGCGCAGCTCCCCAGTCAAGCCCAGATCCTCGAAGAGGGCCATGGTCTCGGTTTCGCTAAGTGCCATCAGGGCGGCCAGCGCGGCGACCCCCGCCTCGACCCGCGACGGTGAGGACGCGCGCCAGAAATGCCACAGCCACGGCAAGATCCGGGGGAAATAGGGCAGGGGAATGGCCAGCGGCCCCAGTGGATCGAGCAGCCACTTGGGCGCTTTGCGGATGATCCCTGGAGAGGCCAGCGGCAGGATGTCGGAGACGGCGATGGCGCCCGCGTTGCCGCGCGAGGTCATCTCGGCGATGCCCTCGCGGTCGAGAAGCAGCACCCGCAGTCCCCGACGCTGCAAGGCCCAGGCGCAGGCGAGCCCGATGATGCCGGCACCGACGATGGCGACGTCCCAGACCGTCGGCGTCTGCTGTGCGTCGATGGGCTCGGACATGGACGCGTCCCCGCACCCTGGTCGTTTCGATAGATTTCAGGGAAAACCTTAGACCGTCGTCTTGGGCCGGGAAAGCGCTCTCAGACGAGCTAAGGCGCGCTTCGCGCCCCCACGACCAAGCGAAAGCCGATCAGGATATGCTTCAGGTCTTGGGGGCGGCTGTGCCGCGCCGCTGGGCGGCAGACGCCACAGCCGCTGTCGTCCCAAGAGCCGCCGCGCACCTCGAATCGGCCTGGGCCGGTTTCGCTTGCCGTCCACTCGAAGACTTGACCGGCGGGATCGAGCAGGCCAAAGGGGCTAGCGCCCTCGGGAAACGAGCCCACGGGCAAGGTGTCGAACGGACCCTCGTCATGGCTGTTGAGGCGTGCCGGGTCCCAAGCGTTGCCCCAAGGGAACACACGTCCATCGAGCCCGCGCGCCGCCTTTTCCCACTCCAGCCAGGTGGGCAGGCGCCAAATCCGGCCCGTCACGCCGGAGAGCCAATCGGCATAGGCGCGGGCGTCGTCGTGGGACACCAGTACCACGGGATGGTCCAGGCGCCCCTCTGGCGGCTCCTCGTTGATCCAGGCGTGGCGGCGCGTGCGCGCATAGGGGTGGACCAGGCCATAGCCGCGCCAGGTCGCCTCGTCCACATCAGGGGCCCGGTGACCGGTGGCGGCGGCAAAAGCCTGGTAGTGGCGATTGGTGACGAGGGTCCGGGTGATCTGGTAGGCCTCGGTGTGACGCTGCTTCTTCTTGTACTCGTATTCGTACCACTTGCGCTCACGGGTTCGGGAGTGGCCGTAGGCGCTCTCATCCAGGCGGTAGCCCAGCTCCCTCTCGGTGCGGTCCGACCCTGACCAAAATTGACCTTCCGGGATAGAGACCAGCTCGGGGATCGGTGGATCCTCGACGGCCTCCTGTCCGGCTCGGGCGAGCGGGACGCCGCCGCAAAGAGCCAGGCTCAGGCTCGACAGGGCGAGCCCGACGGCACGGCGACGGGATAAGGCGCAAAATTTGACGTTCGTTCGAGGCCGATAGGAACTTACGGTCATCCCCGATACCTGGCGCCGGTTCGGGCGCCACGCAAGTCCGCGAGCAGCTATCCTCCGATCACTTTTCGCGGAGCCGAAGCTGTGACCGCTACATCAATCCCTTGGCGCGGTAGTAGCTCTCGGCGCCGGCGTGAAGCGGCGCGAACTGGCCCTCCCGGATCATCGCTCCCGGCTCCAGATTAGCGAAAGCCGGATGCATCTTGCGAAACCGCGAAAGCTCCTCGAACACGGCCGCGACCAGGGCCTCCACCGTTTCCTCGGCGACGACGGCATTGGCCACCAGCGTCATGCGGACGCCCAGGGTGGTGATAGGACCGGAGGTATCGGCGTAGAGACCTCCAGGCAAGGTCAGGGGGACGAGGTAGGGCGCGGCGGCGCGAAGCTTGTCAACCCCTCCGCCGTTCAGGCCAACGATTTGGCCCTCACATAACAGCGCGGCCTGGCTCAGCGCCGGGCTGGGGTGGGCACCGTAATGAATGAGCGCGTCGAGCCGGCGATGACAAAGAGCAAGCGTTTGCTCGCGGCGCGTCAGGCGGTCGACGAAGGCGAAGTCTTTCGAGGTCCAGCCCATGGCGGCCAGAATGATCTCCGAGAAGGCGGCCTCGCGGGTGCCGGCGGCGCCAAGGTTCACCCTCTGGCCGCGCAGGTCATCGAGGGTCGCGATACCTGATTGGGTGTTGACGACGAGCGTCAATGCCTCGCCGTAAAGCGAGAAGACCGAGCGCAGGTCGGCGACGTTGGTATCGATGAAGGCGAAGGGGCCGCTCCCCTGTATCGCGTGATAGTGCAGGTCGGCGGGCACGAGAGCGAAGTCGAGCGCGCCGCCAGCCACGTTGACCAGGCTGTCGATCGCGCTGCCGGTCTCCATCGGTTTGCAACTTGCCGCTCCGGCACGTCCGGCGAGGTGGCAGATCGCCCGTCCGACCGAATATTGCATGATATCGGCATCGCCGGTGCCGATCAGCACCTGCTGTGCGGACGCGCCTTGAGAGGCGGCGAGCAAGGCCCCCGCCAGGATGGCAGGGCGCACCACTTTGTCCCGAATTGCCTTCATAGGTGCCTCCCTCCCGCGGGTTGCCGGCCGTCTCAGCCAATAGTCCGGAGGCGACGCGGAGTGCCGTGAGGCATCCGCGTGCCCGTTCTAATCCCGTACAACCAAAACCGAGCAGGCGGCGTGACGCACCACCCGTGCCGCATTGGGGCCGAGGAGATAGTCCTTCAACTCCGGCCGGTGCGCGGTCATCACGATCAAGTCGACGCCGAGGCGTCGTGCCGTCTGCAAGATCTCTTCGTAGATCGTACCTTTGAGGACGTGGTGGTGGACCTCGAGGTCCTTTGGCAAGCTCTTGGCGCACCAGTCGGTGAGGCGATCTTGCGCCTCGTCCAGCATCTTCTGCTCGAAACCCTCGGGGAAGAAACTGCCGACGATGCTCATCCCGTAGTCCGGCAGCACGCCGGCGACGTGGAGCACGGCCTCATTCACGTGGGCGATGGCGACAGCTTTCTCCAATGCGCTCCTCTGCTCATCCAGTCGGTTGAGGTCGACGGGCAGGAGAATCGTATTGTACATCGCTTCGTCCTCGCTCAAGCGCTCGCCACGGCCCTGCGGCGGCGTTGCAGGAAGATCACCAGCCCCAGAAGCACGATGGCGGGAATGAACATGATATGTTTGGGCGGCCGATCGGCCTCCAGCTCGATGCCGGTGATCTCCCAGTCGAAATCGAGCCCGGCGGCCTCGGCCGGCCCGCCGAAGACGAGGTTGTCGATAAAGACCTTGCCCTCCTCGTCGCGAACCTCCAGGCCGGCGTGCTCCAGCCGTGCCAGGCCCTCGCCGACGGCGCCCAGCGGCAGGCGCACCAGCTTGGAGATAAAATCGCCGTCGATGGTCTCGCCCTCGGCCAGGATGTTCAGGTTGGCATCGGCCGGCTGCGTCTCGGCGATCTCGACGATGCCCTTGGGGTCCGCGATCTGGGTCGGAGGATAGACCATGTCCCACCAGAAGCCCGGCCGAAACAGCGTGAAGGCGACCAGGAGCAGGACGGCGGTCTCCCACAACCGGCTCTTGGTCAGGAAGAATCCCTGAGTGGCCGCGGCGAAGACCAGCATCGCGGCCACCGCGCTGACGATGACGAGGATCAGCTCGAACACATTGTCGATGCCGATCATCAAGAGCTCGGTGTTGAAGATGAAGATGAAGGGCAGGATCGCGGTACGGATATCGTAGGTGAAGCCCTGAATACCGGTACGGATCGGGTCGCCGCCCGACACCGCGGCGGCCGCGAAGGCGGCAAGCCCCACCGGGGGCGTGTCGTCGGCCAGAATGCCGAAGTAGAAGACGAACATGTGGACCGCGATCAGAGGGACAAGCAGGCCGCTCTGCGCGCCGAGCGCCACGATCACCGGCGCCATCAGAGAGGAGACGACGATATAGTTGGCCGTGGTCGGCAGGCCCATGCCCAAGATCAGGCTGATCAAAGCCGTGAAGACAAGCATCAACATCAGGTTGCCGCCCGAGATGAACTCGATGAATTCGGTCATGACCTGGCCGATACCGGTCAACGTCACGGTGCCGACCACGATGCCCGCCGCGGCCGTCGCGACGCCGATGCCGATCATGTTTCGGGCGCCGTTGACGAGGCCATGGAAGAGGTCGTTGAGGCCATCGGTCCAGGGCAATCCGCCGCCGTGCAGGCCGCGGAAAATCGCCAATAGCGGCTTTTGCGTGACGATGATGAAGATCATGAAGACCGTCGCCCAGAAGGCCGAGAGACCGGGTGAGAAACGCTCGACCATCAGGCACCAAACCAGGACCACGACGGGTAGGAGGTAATGCAGCCCCGACTTGACCGTCGGCCCCGGCTCCGGCAGCTCGTCGATCTCGTGCGTGCTCGGCAGGTCGGGCACTCGCGAGGCGTACCAGAGAAGCCCCAGGTAGGCGGATAGCAGCAGCGCGCAGATGCCCCAGGCCGCCTGCTCGCCCATCACCGACTTGATGCCGTCGACGATGGGCGGCATGACGAAGACCAGGATGCCGGCGACGATGACGACCGACAGGACGCCGATCATGCGTTCCTTCCAGCCCATCTTGAATTTGCGCGGCAGGCCTTGGAGGTCCAGCTTCATCGCCTCGAGGTGGACGATGTAGACCAAGGCGATGTAGGAGATCACCGCCGGCAGGAAGGCGTGCTTGATCACGTCCGTCAGGGGGATGCCGACGTACTCCACCATCAGGAAAGCGGCCGCGCCCATGATCGGTGGCGTTAGCTGTCCGTTGGTGGAGGAGGCGACCTCGACGGCGCCGGCCTTCTCGGCCGGAAATCCGACCCGCTTCATCAGCGGAATGGTGAAGGTGCCGGTCGTCACCACGTTGGCGATCGACGAGCCGGAGATCATGCCGGTCATGGCCGAGGAGACGACGGCCGCCTTGGCCGGGCCGCCGCGGAAGTGACCCATGAAGGCAAACGCCACACGGATGAAGTAGTTACCCGCGCCGGCTTGTTCCAAGAGGGCGCCGAAGAGGACGAAGAGAAAAACCATCGTCGCCGAGACGCCCAGCGCGACGCCGTAGACTCCCTCCGTCGCCAGCCAGTAATGCGACATGCCCTTGTTTAGCGATGCCCCTTTATGAGCGATGACTTCGGGCATGTAGGGGCCGGCGAAAGCATAGAGCATGAATACGCCGGCGACGACCATCAGCGGCGGACCGAGAGACCGGCGCGTCGCCTCGAGCAAAAGCACCATGCCGACCACGGCGACGACGAGGTCGGTGGTCGTGGGAATTCCGGGCCGCTCGGCCAGGGAGTCATAGAAAATGAACAGGTAGGAGGCGCAGAACGCGCCGACGGTCGCAAGGATCCAATCCTGAATGGGGA
>JBFELD010000089.1:0-8381 GCA_041552375.1 Kiloniellaceae bacterium
ATCGTACAACTCAGCGATCCCGCCGGCTACGACGGCGGCGAGGTCGAGTTTTTCTATGCCCGAGAGCCGCAAACGGCCCCCAGGGAGCGGGGCAGCATGACCCTTTTCCCTTCCTACCTCCTGCACCGCGTCAAGCCGGTGACGAGGGGCACGCGGTTTTCGCTGGTTGGCTGGATCGGCGGCCCGCACTATCGCTGAGCCGGCCACCGACACCGTACCCGTACACATACAATGTTATGCGTTTTGCGCTGGCCAGCGTGCCGCCGGCTTTATAGATTGCCTGCGGTGTAGACATGCCAACGTGTGTGCGGCCCCGGCCGTTCGCGCAGGTCGTGGGGGACGATGGTCGCGCGCATCAAAACGGTGGCCTTTCAAGGGATCGACGTCGTTACCATCGACGTCCAGGTCCATATGGGATCCGGCCTTCCGGCTTTTCAGATCGTCGGCCTGCCCGACAAGGCGGTGGCCGAAAGCCGCGAACGGGTGAAGGCGGCCTTGGAGTCGCTGGGCCTTGGCCTGCCGCCGCAACGCATCACCGTGAACCTGGCACCCGCCGATATCCTGAAGGAGGGGAGCCATTTCGACCTGCCGGTGGCGCTCGGGCTTCTGACCGCCATGGGAAGCCTACCGGCCGACGAGATCGAAGGTTATCTGGCACTCGGGGAGCTGGCGCTCGATGCCCGGATCACGCCCGTCTCGGGCGTCCTGCCGGCGGCCATTCACGCCGCCGCGCTCGGCGTGGGCCTCATCTGCCCGGCCGCCCAAGGCGGCGAGGCGGCCTGGGCCGAGGGTGTGGAAGTGCTGGCACCCGGCTCATTGATTGCGCTGGTCAACCACTTCAAGGGTACGCAAGTCCTGACACCTCCCGAGCCGGCGCTCGAAAAACCGGGGCCGGACGCGCTTGATCTCGCCAGCGTCAAGGGCCAGGAGACCGCCAAACGCGCCCTGGAGGTCGCCGCCGCCGGCGGCCACAACCTGCTGATGGTCGGCCCGCCGGGTGCGGGCAAGTCGATGCTGGCCGCGCGCCTGCCCGGGCTGTTGCCGGCGCTCGAGCCCGACGAGGCATTGGAGGTCTCGATGATCCACTCGGTTGCCGGGACGCTCGAGGGCGGTCGGCTGTTGCGCCGGCGCCCCTTTCGCGACCCGCACCACTCGGCCTCCCTGCCGGCCCTGGCTGGCGGTGGCGCGCGGGCCAAACCGGGGGAGATTTCGCTGGCCCACCAGGGCGTGCTGTTCCTCGACGAGCTGCCCGAGTTCGCCCGCCCGGCGCTCGAGGCCCTTCGCCAGCCGATGGAGACCGGCCGCGTTTCGATCGCCCGGGCCAATGCCCACGTCAGCTATCCGGCCCGCTTTCAGCTGGTGGCCGCCATGAACCCCTGCCGTTGCGGCTACCTCGATGACCCCGCGCGGGCCTGCGCCCGGGCGCCACGCTGCGCCCAGGACTATCAGGCGCGGATCTCAGGGCCGCTCTACGATCGCATCGACCTTCAGATCGAAGTTCCCGCCGTGGCCGCCGCGGACCTCAGCCTGCCGCCAGCCGCGGAAGGCACGCAGGAGGTCGCAAGAAGGGTCCTGCGCGCGCGCAGCCGCCAGCGCGATCGCTTCACCAAGTTGCCGGCGGGCGAGCGGCCACGCAGCAACGCCGAGCTCGACGGCCGGCTCCTGGAGGAAGCGGGGCGACCCGACAACGAGGGCCGGGCCCTGCTGGCCGAGGCGGCCGAAAAGTTGAAGCTCTCCGCCCGCGCCTTTCATCGTGTATTGCGTGTCGCCCGCACCTTGGCCGACCTGGAGGAAAGCAACGAGGTTCGGCGCCTCCACATCGCCGAGGCGTTGACTTACCGCCGTTTCAGCTTTTCGTAGCGATTTCCACCAAGCGCCGGCGCAGGTCGTCGAGCTTGCGGGTCGATTGGACGAGGGCCCGTTCGCTCTCTTCCTGGCCGCGGCGCATATGGCGGGCCTTGGTTTCGATCTCGGACGCCCGTCCGCCGGCCCGCTCCAAGGCATCGCGGCAGCGGCGGACTTCGTGCTCGAACTCACCGAGCAGCAAGGTCAGCTCCCGTTGCCGGCGTTCCTCGGCGGAGATTTCGGCGCGAAGCCGCTCCTCTTCGCTTACCCCATGACGGTGCGCCCGTGCTCTAACCCATCGACGTCTTGATCATGATCCCGAGGTCGGTACCGCCGAAGATGTGCATGTGGAAATGCGGCACCTCCTGGCGGCCGTCGCGCCCATGGTTGGCCAGGATCCGGTAGCCCGGCCCATCGAGGCCCTTCTCGCCGGCGATGTGGCCCACAGCGCGCATGAAGGCCGCGATCTCCTCGCTCGAGGCATTGGCCGAGAAGTCGGCGAAGGAGACGTACGCGGTCTTCGGTATCACCAGGATATGGATGGGGCTGCGCGGATTGATGTCGTTGAAGGCAAGCACGTGCTCATCCTCGTAGACTTTGTCGCAGGGGATTTCGCCACGAATGATCTTGGCGAAGATGTTCTGATCGTCATAGGCAGCCGTCATCGTATGTCTTGCCTCCTTAGCTCGTACGCCCCTCGGCCTCCTGGTCCGCCGTCCCGTTGTCGCGGTCGGCAATATTCTTGCGGGCCTTATCCATTATTGTCGTCGCGCCCGGCTTTTTCGACAAGGCCGGAGATCCCCTTGCGGCCTTCAAGGGCCTGCCAGACCTCCTGCGGCGCAATCTCGTTGGCCGCCCAGAGAACCAACAGGTGGTAAAGCAGATCGGCCGATTCGTCGGCCAGCTTCGCCCGGTCGCCGGCCACCGCTTCGATCACGGTCTCCACCGCCTCCTCACCGACCTTCTGGGCGATCTTGGCCGGACCCTTGGCGAAGAGAGCGGCGGTGTGGGAGAGCGCGGGATCACCGTCCTTGCGCGAGACGATCACCTCGTAGAGCCGGTCGAGCACCCGGCCATCCGCTGCCTGCTCCATCTTTCGACCTCCCGTTTTTCGATCCAACGCCCAAACCATCCCTGCGCCGCACCTCAATGCTGGCGCATCGCAACACCCTTGGATGCCATGTGCGCCTTGGCCTCGGCAATCGAGTAATGACCGAAGTGGAAGATCGACGCGGCCAGAACCGCCGAGGCATGGCCATCGCGCACGCCTTCGACCAAGTGATCGAGCGTTCCGACACCGCCGGAGGCGATAACCGGCACCGGCACCGCGTCGGCCACCGCCCGGGTCAGATCCAGGTCATAGCCTTTGCGCGTGCCGTCCCTGTCCATTGAGGTGAGCAGGATTTCGCCGGCGCCCTGTTCCGCCATCCGGCGCGCGAAGTCCACGGCATCGAGGTCCGTGGACTTGCGTCCACCGTGGGTATGGAGCTGATATCGACCTTCATCGGTTCGCTTGGCATCCAAGGCGACGACGATGCATTGGCTTCCGAACTTGGCGGCCGCGTCGCCCACCAGTTCGGGCGTCTCGATTGCGGCTGTGTTTATCGAGACCTTGTCGGCCCCGGCCAGCAACAACCGGCGGATATGTTCCAGGTTACGCACACCGCCCCCAACCGTGAGCGGCATGAAGCAGACCTCGGCGGTACGCGCCACCACGTCCAGAATGACATCGCGTTTCTCGTGGCTCGCCGTGATGTCGAGGAAGCAGAGCTCGTCGGCGCCCGCCCGGTCGTAAACCTTAGCCTGCTCGACCGGATCGCCGGCGTCGACCAACTCGACGAAGTTGACCCCCTTGACGACCCGCCCGTCACGCACGTCGAGGCAAGGTATGATGCGCGCCTTCAACACACCGCATCCTCCGCCGGTCGGACGAGGGCCGCGGCCGAGGCCGGATCCACGCGGCCATCGTAGAGGGCGCGGCCGATGATGGTCCCTGCGATGCCGAGATGGGAGATCTGCAAAAGGGCCGCGATGTCGTCGAGCGAGGACACACCGCCGGACGCGATGAGCGGGATCGAGACTTGCTCGGCCAGGCGCGCCGTGGCCTCCAGGTTCGGCCCTTGCAGAACCCCGTCGCGGTCGATATCGGTGAAGACGATGGCGGCAACCCCGGCATCCTCGAAGCGTTCGGCCAGCTCGCTCGCTTCGATCTCGCTCTGCTCGGCCCAGCCCTCGACGGCCACACGCCCGGCTCGGGCATCGATGCCGACCAGAATACGGCCGGGAAAAAGGCGGCATGCCTCGCGCACCACGTCGGGATTCTTCAGGGCCACGGTGCCAAGAATGACCCGCCGGATGCCGGCCTCCAGCCAAGCCTCGATCGCGGCCAGGCTGCGAATGCCACCACCCAACTGCACCGGCAGATCGACCGTCGCGAGAATCCTCTCGACCGCCGCCCGGTTCACCGGCTCGCCGGCGAAGGCGCCGTTCAGATCGACCACGTGCAACCACTCGAAACCGGCTTCGGCGAAACGCCGGGCCTGGTCGGCCGGGTCTTGGTTGAAGATCGTGGCGCTGCCCATCTCGCCGCGCAGCAGCCGTACCGCGTGGCCGTCCTTCAAATCGATGGCCGGAAAGAGGATCACCCTCGGCCCTCTCGCTATCGCTCGTCCGGGCCGCGCACGGCGGGGCCGCTCGCGGTCAGGTCCTTGGAATAGTAATAGCCGGTCAGCCACCTGCCCTCGGCGAAAGCATAGCGCGGGTGCGTGCCCCAACGGACGAAGCCGGCCTGCTCGTACACCTGGATCGCCCGCTCCTGGGTCTCGCGAACATCCAGGTTCAGGACTTTCAGCCCGGCCTCGCACGCCGCCGCCTCGAGCGCCTCGACGCTCAGCGGCGCCAGACCATGACCGCGTGCCCAGGGTGCGATGAAGAAGGTGGTGATCCAGCCGCAGTAACGCTGCGCCTCGTTGTTGCGCGCCGGCCGCACGATCTGCGCGGAGCCCGCGATAGTGCCGTCCAGGCGGGCGACGAAGAGGTCCCGCTCGGGAACCAGCAGCACGCCTTTCCAGTAGCTTTCCATGATCTCGCGCGGCGGTAGCGTCAACCAGCCGAAGCCGCCGCCGTCCTCGATCGCGGCCTCCGTCGCGTCACAAAGATCGTGCAGGTCAGGGCCTTCGAAGCGCGTCAGCCGCTCCACCGCCGTCGTCGGCTGGCCGGGATCCGTCATCATGGAGACCACCTCAAAAAATTGGATAGAAACCGCAGGCCGGCGGCCTGGGACTTTTCCGGATGAAACTGCGTACCGATCATATTGTCGCGCCCGACGACCGCGGCAAGGCGGGCGCCATAGTCGACGCTGGCGAGCAGGTGTGCCGGGCTCGCCAGGCGGAAGTGATAGCTGTGCACGAAATAGAAATGAGACCCCTCGGCGAGCCCCTCGAAGAGGGGATGGTCCGTGGTGCCAAGGGTCACGTCGTTCCACCCCATGTGCGGGATTTTAAGATCTTCGGGGCCGGGTTCGATCGGCACCACCTCGCCCGCGATCCATCCGAGGCCGGCATGACGGCCATGCTCCAGCCCATGCTCGGCCATAAGCTGCATGCCGACGCAGATGCCAAGGAAGGGCCGCCTTTCTCGCAGCACAACGTGGGTCAGCGCCTCGATCATGCCGGGCAAGCCTTCGAGCCCACGCATGCAGTCCGCGAAGGCCCCCACGCCAGGCAGGACGATGCGATCGGCTTGGGCAACCACATCGACGTCGGCGGTCACGGTAACGGCATCGGTGCCGCCCGCCTCCGCGGCGACCCGCTCCAGCGCCTTGGCCACCGAGCGCAGATTGCCCGACCCGTAATCCACGATTGCCACCGTCATCGACCGCTCACGCCTTATCGAGCCTCAGAGGCTACCCTTGGTGGACGGCACCGCGTCGGCCCGCCTCGGGTCGACCTCGACCGCGGCCCTGAGCGCACGCGCCAGGCCCTTGTACGCCGACTCGACGATATGGTGATTGTTGACCCCATAGAGTGTCTCGACATGCAAGGTGAGCCCGGCGTGCTGGGCAAAAGCCTGGAACCACTCGCGAAACAGCTCGGTGTCCATCTCGCCCAACTTGTCGCGCGTGAAGTCCACCTTCCAGATCAGATAGGGCCGGTTGGAGGCATCCAGGGCAACGCGGGTCAGCGTCTCATCCATGGGGATCAGCGCCGCGCCGTAGCGGGCAATGCCGCCGCGCTCCCCCAACGCTTCGGCCACGGCCTGGCCGAGGACGATCCCGGTATCCTCGGTCGTGTGGTGGAAGTCGATATGGGTGTCGCCCTCGGCCCGCAGGGTGATGTCGATCAGGCTATGGCGGGATAGCTGCTCGAGCATGTGGTCGAGAAAGCCGATACCGGTCGCGATATCATAGGCTCCGGTCCCGTCGAGGTCGATCGAGGCCGAAACTCGGGTCTCCTTGGTCACCCTTTCGATGCTGGCTTTGCGCATGGCGCCTCTCCCGGGCGTTTCTAGCTCTAATCCAATTCGGCGCCCTTGTAACAGCTTGCGGGCTTGCTCGAAAGGCCATGTGGGGAAAAATCCGGCCACAATGATCGCAGCCGCTGCGCGACTATGCCTTGACCACGGCCAGTGAATAGACCATGTGACAGGGCATGTCGGAACAAAGCGCATCCCCTTGGCATGGGACGACCATTCTCGCCGTCCGCAAGGACGACAAGGTGGTCATCGCCGGTGACGGTCAGGTCAGCTTCGGCCAGACGGTCATCAAGTCGAATGCCCGCAAGGTCCGCCGCCTCGGCAAGGACAAGGTGATCGCCGGCTTCGCCGGCGCCACGGCGGACGCCTTCACGCTGTTCGAGCGGCTGGAGGGCAAGTTGGAGACCTATCCCGATCAGCTGACCCGTGCGTGCGTCGAGCTGGCCAAGGATTGGCGCACCGACCGCTACCTGCGTCGCCTGGAGGCCATGATGGCCGTGGCCGACGCCCAGGTGTCCCTGGTGCTGACCGGCACCGGAGATGTGCTGGAACCCGAGGACGGATTGATCGGCATCGGCTCCGGCGGCGCTTACGCCCTGGCCGCGGCCCGCGCGTTGATCGACATCGACGACCTGGACGCCGAGGCAATCGCCCGCAAGTCGCTCGACATCGCCGCCGATATCTGCGTTTACACCAACCGCAACGTCGTCCTGGAAGCTTTGGAGGCCGCATGAGTTCCGAGGTCGCCGCCGCCTTCAGCCCACGCGAGATCGTCTCCGAGCTGGACCGCTATATCATTGGACAGGACGACGCCAAGCGCGCCGTCGCCGTCGCCTTGCGCAACCGCTGGCGCCGCCAGCAGCTGCCTGAAGAGTTGCGCGAGGAGATCCTGCCGAAGAACATCCTGATGATCGGGCCGACCGGCGTCGGCAAGACCGAGATCGCCCGGCGCCTGGCCCGCCTGGCACAGGCACCGTTCCTGAAGGTCGAGGCGACCAAGTTCACCGAGGTCGGCTACGTCGGCCGCGACGTCGAGCAGATCATCCGCGACCTGGTCGAGGTCTCGATCCACATGACCCGCGAGCGCCTGCGCAAGGATGTCCAGGCCAAGGCCGAGCTCAACGCCGAGGAGCGGGTCCTCGATGCTCTGGTCGGTGAGCGCGCGGCCGAGGACACCCGCCGCAAGTTCCGCCAGATGCTGCGCCAGGGCGAGATCGACGACAAGGAGATCGAGGTCGAGGTGCGCGAGACCGGCGGCCTGCAGCTTCCCACCATGGACATCCCCGGCATGCCCGGCGCCTCGATGGGAATGCTCAATCTGAACGACATTTTCGGCAAGGCGCTGGGTGGAGGACGATCCAAGAAGCGCCGGGTGACGGTGGCCGAATCCTACGATCTTCTGATCGCCGAGGAGAGCGACAAGCTGCTCGACGAGGAAACCGTGGTGGCCGAGGCCATCGCCGCGGTCGAGCAGAACGGGATCGTCTTCCTGGACGAGATCGACAAGATCACCGCCCGCTCCGAACGGGCCGGCGCCGATGTGTCACGAGAAGGGGTGCAGCGCGACCTCTTGCCCCTGATCGAGGGAACGACCGTGGCGACCAAGCACGGGACGGTCAAGACCGACTACGTGCTCTTCATCGCCTCGGGCGCCTTCCACATGGCCAAACCCTCGGACCTCTTGGCGGAGCTGCAAGGGCGCTTGCCGATCCGGGTCGAGTTGAACGCGCTGACCGAGGCGGACTTCAAGCGCATCCTGACCGAGCCCGAGAATAGCCTGATCATTCAGTACAAGGCCCTCCTGGGCGCCGAGGACCTGACCTTGGAGTTCACCGACGAGGCCATCGCCGCGATCGCCCGGCTCTCGGCCGAGATCAACTCGACGGTCGAGAACATCGGCGCGCGGCGTCTTCATACGGTGATGGAAAAGCTCTTGGAAGAGATCTCCTTCACCGCCACCGACCGCGGCGGCGAGACCATCAAGATCGACGCCGCTTACGTCCGCGACCAGGTCGAGGACCTGGCGAAAGAGTCCGACCTCAGCAAGTTCATCCTGTAGCGGC
>JBFELD010000090.1:0-8276 GCA_041552375.1 Kiloniellaceae bacterium
GCAAAAGCAAAGACGGTCTTGTGGTTGACGGCGATCAGAACTCCTTGGGTGACATAAAGTTCCGCCATCCCGGTGACGATCCCGACGAAAAGCACACAGGCCGCGATGAAGAGCATTCGGGTCTCGATGGCTTCCGCATCGGCCACCGACGGCAGGGATTGGCTGAGCGCATCGCGCCCCTTGTGCTTGAGCGCCCGCTCACGCAGGAGGACCGCCACCGCCGCCACCGCCGCCGTCGTCGCCAATGCGAAGGCAAGGACGGCCAAGGCGATGTGCAAGGCCAGCCAACCTCCCGACGACGCGACGGCGCCGCGCGCACCGGACCCACTCCAAATTGATGCTAGCACCCCCAAAACCACGAGATAGGGCAAGAGGACGCGAGCCAAACGCCAGGCCTCGGGTCGGGCGAGAACCGCAAGCGCGAAGACCGCGAGCGAGGCCGCAATCGACACCCAGAGAGTCGTCGCCAGGCTCGGGTCCCAACCGCTCCGGTTCGCCGCCACAGCATAAGAAGCCGCCCCCATAAAGGCGGCCGCCAGGAGCAGCCAGAACAGGCGCCCGGGCCGGGACTGGTCGGATCTGAAGCCCAGCACCGTGAGCGGCAGTAGCCCGACCAAAGCCCCGAGGGAGTGAAGCAAGACGTGCGTCATGAGGTCCTTACCGCGAATTCGTCCGCTGCGACGGCGACAGTCATCGTCGCTCGAGGGGCCACCGATCAGATCGCGAGAGCCAGGCGATCACGTCCGTCGCATTCCTGTCGGGTGGGAAGACAGGATAGAAGACCTTTTCGATCCTTCCGTCCTCGACAATCAGTGTCAGGCGCTTGAGCAACATCATTCCCGCAATTTCAAACCTCGGCAATCCCAATTCCTCAGCCCATGCAAGTCCCGCGTCAGACAGCAAGGGAAAGGGCAAATGCAGACGTTCCATCGCTTCGCTCTGATAGTCCGTGGCTTGAGTCGATAGCCCGAACAGGTGATCGACGCCCAAGGATCTCAACTCGTCGAAGTGGTCGCGGAAGGCGCAAGACTGAGGTGTGCATCCCCTCGCCCCAGGTAGCATGTCCCAACCGTCCGGAAGAGCGGCGTCCGGCCGGCCGGTCCTGGGAAAGACATAGATCACCGTGACACCGGAAAGAACCGACAGATCGACGGCGGAGCCGCTGGTCGACGGCAGCGCCAGCGATGGGAGTGCCAGGCCACGCAAATGATCGGTAGCCCCATCGTCCTCGGGCGCCGGTATCCTCGACCAATCGACATCCAACAGGTTCCTCATTTCCACCTCGCCCGGTCTGGTATCCCCCGCCTGTCGGCAGGCGTATCGATGAAGCCCCCTGTCGGTAGGCGTATCGACAAAGCCCAATGATAGTCGGCCGAGCCTCGCTGAAAAGCCGAATGCGTCGGTCCGGGGGTTCGGCGCGGACTATTCGGGAGTGCGGGCTGCCCGAGAGTGCGTGATGGCTTCCTCATCCAAGTCCCTGGACCCATGTCGTCTCTTGGCCTCGCGCACAGGCCACACTAGTGTGGTGACTGGAAAAAGGGGGAGAAACCCTCAGCGGTTCGAGGAGGACGCTAAGCGTGCGCAAGACCGATGTGATCGTCGTCGCTGCCGGACGTGGCACGCGATTGGGCGGCGATCTGCCCAAGCAATATCGGCGCCTGGCTGGACGGCCCGTGCTGCGCTACAGCCTGGAGGCCTTCACCGCGCATCCCGCGATCCGGCGCGTAGTCACGGTGATCCACCCCGAGGACCGCGATCTCTTCGAAAGCGCCGGTGCGTCCCTCGATCTGGCGGAGCCGGTGCCCGGCGGCGACACCAGGCAGGAGTCGGTCCGCCGGGGCCTGGAGAGCCTGGAAAACGACCCGCCGGACCAGGTTCTGATTCACGACGCCGCACGGCCATTTCTCACCACGGCGCTGATCGACCGATTGTTGGGCGCGCTCGAAGACGCCGAGGGCGCCCTTCCCGCCCTGCCCGTGGTCGATAGCCTCAAGCGCGGCGCGGATGGGTATATCGCCGATGAAGTCGACCGCGAGGGGTTGTGGCGGGCGCAAACGCCGCAGGCCTTCCGTTACGGCCCGATCCTGGCGGCGCACCGGGCGGCCGGTGGCGATGCATTTACGGACGATGCGGCCGTGGCACGCACGGCGGGTTTGGAGGTCAAGCTCGTTCCCGGATCGGAGGAGAACGTCAAGGTGACCGAAAGCGCCGATTTGGAAGCAGCCGAGCAACGTCTGCGAGCGGAGGCACCGCGGCCGGAGGTGCGCGTCGGCCAAGGCTTCGACGTCCATCGCTTCACCGCGGGCGACCATGTGACGATCTGTGGCCTGCGGATCGAGAGCTTCGCCGCTCTGGCCGGCCACTCCGATGCCGACGTGGGCTTGCACGCCATCACCGATGCGGTTCTAGGCGCTCTGGCGGCAGGCGACATCGGCCGGCACTTTCCGCCTTCCGACCCCCGCTGGGCCGATGCCGATTCGGCCCAATTCCTCGCCTTCGCCGGCCGAATGATCGAAGAGGCCCGTGGTCGAATCCTTCATCTCGACGTCACCGTCATCTGCGAGGAGCCCCGCATCGGGCCGCACCGCGAGGCCATGCGCGCGCGCATCGCCGAGATCCTCTCGGTCGAGCCGGCGCGCGTGTCGGTCAAGGCCACGACCACCGAGCGGCTGGGCTTCACAGGCCGCAAGGAAGGGATCGCCGCCCAGGCGGTCGCCACCATCGAATTGCCGGGTGGCGCGTGAGCGCTCGCACCTCGCCACCCAACTTGCTCCCGGCCACCCTCATCGCGACCTGGTTCGGCTGTGGCCGGCTGCCCGCAATGCCGGGGACCTGGGGATCGCTCGCCGCGCTCGTCTGCGCCTGGCCACTGATCGCCTGGGGCGGCACGATCGGGTTGCCCCTGGCCGCCGCCGCCGTCTTCGCGCTGGGCTGCTGGGCCGCCGGGCGTTACGAGGCGGCGCTGGGACGCAAGGATCCGGGCGAGGTCGTGGTCGACGAGGTCGCCGGCCAATGGATCGCCCTCTTACCCCTCGTCCTTTGGTCCTGGCCGGACGGCACCCTGCTTTTCGCCGCTGCCGGTTCATTTCTTCTTTTCCGTTTGTTTGATATATGGAAACCCTGGCCGATCGGAAGTCTCGACCGTAAGTTGACGGGCGGACTGGGCATCATGGTGGACGATGTCCTGGCTGGGCTTTATGCGGCGCTGTGCCTTGCCCTCGGCGTCATGATCATCTCCTTCGTGGCGTGAGGCCCGGCCTCTTCCGCGAATTTCGAGATTTAGGAAGGGATGTCCTCGGCGTGATCGATGACGAGTTGCTCTCCAGGGCCGCCGCGTTGCTCGAGGCCTATCGGGCTAGGCAAAAGATGCTGGCCACGGCCGAATCGTGCACCGGCGGCCTTGTGAGCGCATGTTTGACCGAGATCGCGGGCTCCTCCGACGTCGTCGAGCGCGGCTACGTGACCTATTCGAACGAGGCGAAGACCGAGATGCTGGGGGTGCCGGGCGACCTCATTGGCAATCATGGGGCGGTGAGCGAGGAGGTCGCGCGGGCCATGGCCGAAGGCGCCCTCGCCCGCTCCCGGGCCAATGTCGCCGTCTCCGTCACCGGTATCGCCGGACCGGGTGGGGCGACCTCGGGCAAGCCTGTGGGGCTTGTCCATTTCGGGCTCAGTCGCGACGGGCGGCCGGGCTCGGCGCGCCGTGAGGTCTTCGACGGCGATCGCCGGGCCGTGCGAAGAGCCGCCGTAATGACCGCCTTCGAGCTGTTATTCGGCGCTCTGGAGAGCGCTTAGCCCATGACCCTGCCGAGCCAAACACCGCCCCCCATGCAGCCACAGCAGCCATCGCCGAAGCTGGCTCGGGTCGACGTGACCGATCTCCTTTTGGTATTGATCATCGGCCTGGGCACCATGCGGTTTCTGGCACCGGTGTTCTTTTCTCTCTTCACGGCCTCGCGCGAGGCCGCGGCGCACCCCACCACCGGCCTGATGATGGTCTTTTTGACACTGCATAGCGTCATCTTGCTGGGGTCGATCAGATTGATCGTGCTGTCGCGCAACGGCCTGTCCTGGAGCGACATCGGGCTCGGACGGCTGACTGGGCGCTGGGTGAGGCTCGGCATCTTCGGCGGCGTCTTGTGCCTGCCCTTGGTGGCCATGATCAATCTCTTTGTCCAAGGCGCGATGCCGGAGCCACTGGAAAACCCGCAGATCGAGGCCTTGACCGGGGGCGATTTCTCGCCCGCGATGTTATTTCTCGTGCTCCCGGTCGGCGCGATCATCGTGCCCTTTGCCGAGGAGGTGGCCTTTCGCGGCATTCTGCTTCGCTGGCTTTCCCTGAAGGCCGGCGGGCGCATAGCTATTTTCGGCTCC
Organism: Kiloniellaceae bacterium; assembly: GCA_041552375.1. GTDB lineage: Bacteria > Pseudomonadota > Alphaproteobacteria > Kiloniellales > Kiloniellaceae > JAJFGK01. The sequence goes on from JBFELD010000090.1 coordinate 4,375, forward strand.
GCCCTATTCTTCGCCATGCTCCACGGGATACCGCACTTCATTCCGGCGATAACAGCGCTTGGCCTCGTGCTGGCGTTGCTCGCGCAGAAAACGGGGTCGCTGTGGCCGGCGGTCATCGCGCATGGCACGTTCAACGCAGTCATGATCTTTACGGTCTATTCGCTGGCCTCGGCCGAGGGCGAACTGCCCGCCGCCTCGCTGACCGGACTGTAGAGCTGTTTCGCCCGCGCCTCGAAGGCGCCGACCATGCGTTTGACCGCTTCGTGGAACAGCACCTCGATCAGCTTTTGCAGGATCTTCGAACGGAACTCGAAATCGACATAGAAGTCGATCTCGCAGCCGTTTTCGTGCGGCAGGAACACCCAGTGGTTCTTCAAGTACTTGAAGGGTCCTTCGGTATAGGAGACATCGATCCGCTGCCCTTCCGGATCAAGGTCGACGTAACTGGTGAACCGCTCGCGCACCATCTTGAAGCCGATCACCAAATCCGCGACGACGCGCCGCTCGCCCCGTTCGCGCACTCGGGCGGCCAGGCACCAGGGAAGAAACTCCGGGTAACGGGCGACGTCGGCCACCAGGTCAAATAGCTGCGTGGGACTGTAGACGAGAACGCGGCGCTCCGCGTGGGTCGGCATGGAAAGCGGCCCCGTTCAGCCGTCAGCCGGCGGCCAAGAGCTTCGCCTCGCGCGCCGCGCGCAACTTCAGGAAGTCTTCGTCCGCATGATAGGAAGACCGCGTCAATGGCGTCGCCGAGACCATCAGGAAGCCCTTTGCGTAGGCATGCTTGGTGAGAGCCTCGAACTCCTGCGGCGTCATGAAACGGTCGACCACATGATGCTTGGGCGTAGGTTGGAGGTACTGGCCGACGGTGAGGAAATCGACCTCGGCGGTGCGCAGGTCGTCCATCACCTGCAACACCTCCTCCAGGCTCTCGCCGAGGCCGACCATCAGTCCCGACTTGGTAAAAATGGCCGGGTCCAGCGTCTTGACCTTGTCCAGAAGGCGCAGGCTCTGAAAATAGCGCGCGCCGGGCCGCACCTCGGGATAAAGCCGCGGCACCGTCTCCAGATTGTGGTTGAAGACGTCCGGACGGGCTTCGACCACGGTCTCGATCGCGCCTTCCTTGCGCAAGAAGTCCGGCGTCAGAACCTCGATGGTGGTGAGCGGCGCGGCCTCGCGCACGGCACGGATTACCGCCGCGAAATGTGCTGCCCCACCATCGGGCAGGTCATCGCGGTCGACCGAGGTGATCACTACATGCTTCAATCCGAGCTTATGCACGGCTTGAGCGACGTTCGTCGGCTCGAAGGGATCGAGCGCGCCGGGCTTGCCGGTCGCCACGTTGCAGAAGCTGCAGGCACGGGTGCAGATCTCGCCCATGATCATCATGGTGGCGTGGCCCTTGGCCCAGCACTCGCCGATGTTAGGGCAAGCGGCCTCTTCACAGACCGTGGCCAGGTTGTGCTGGCGAACGATCCCTCGGGTCGCGAAATAGCCCTTGGAGGTCGGCGCCTTGACCCGGATCCAATCCGGCTTTCCGCGCCGAACGGGGTTGTCCGGCTTATGCGCCTTTTCGGGGTGGCGGAGCGCAGGCTTTGTCTCTTGGCGTCGCATCGTCATCAAAAGTGAATGACCCGGCCGTAAGCATCAAGCACCGATTCGTGCATCATCTCCGACAAGGTGGGATGGGGGAAGACCGTGTGCATCAGGTCTTCCTCCGTCGTCTCCAGACCCATGGCAACGACGAAGCCTTGTATCAGCTCGGTCACCTCGGCGCCGACCATGTGGGCCCCCAACAGCTCCCCGGTCGCAGCGTCGAAGATCGTCTTGACCAAGCCGTCCGGCTCGCCGAGCGCGATGGCCTTGCCGTTACCGACGAAGGGAAAGCGTCCGACCTTGAGATCGCGCCCGGCCTCCTTGGCTTTCTGCTCGGTAAGACCCACGGAAGCCACCTGCGGCTGGCAATAGGTGCAGCCCGGTATCTTGCCCTTGTCCAAGGGATGCGGATCGAGGCCGGCAATCTTCTCGATGCAAATCACGCCCTCGTGCTCGGCCTTGTGGGCCAGCATCGGCGGGCCGGCGACATCGCCGATGGCATAGATGCCGGGCTCGTCGGTGCGCGAGAAGGCATCGGCGACGATGCAGCCACGGTCGGTCTTGACCTTGGTGGTCTCGAGCCCAAGGTCCTCGACGTTGCCGACCACGCCGACGGCCGAGATGACCCGCTCGACCGTGATCTCGTGGGACTTGCCCTTCGCATCGGTGATGCTGGCCGTCACGTCGTCCTTGCCACGCTTCAGGCCGGTCACCTTGGCGCCGGAAAGAACGGTCATGCCTTGCTTTTCGAACTCCTTGCGGGCCAGAGCGGCGATCTCCGGGTCCTCGACGGGCAAGATCTGCTCCAGCACCTCGACCACGGTCACCTCGGCGCCGAGGGTACGGAAGAAGCTCGCGAACTCGATGCCGATGGCGCCCGAACCGATGACCAGCAGCGACTTGGGCAGGCGCTCTGGCACCAGCGCCTCGAAATAGGTCCAGACCAGCGTGCCGTCGGGCTCCAGCCCCGGCAGCTCGCGCGGCCGCGCTCCGGTCGCCAGGATGATGTGCTTGGCCTTGAGCGTCTCCTCGCCGCCCTCCTGCTTGGTCACCGCCAGGGCACCTGGCCCCTTCAGACGTCCCCGGCCCATGATAACGGTGACCTTGTTCTTCTTCAGCAGGTGTGCGACGCCACTGTTGAGGCGCTTGGAGACCTGGCGCGAGCGTTTGACCACCTTCGTCATATCGAAGGCAACGTCCTTGGCCGAGAGGCCATAGGCCTCGGCATTTTGCATGTAGTGATAGATCTCCGAGGAGCGCAGGAGCGCCTTGGTCGGAATACAGCCCCAGTTGAGACAGATACCGCCCAGGTGCTTTTCCTCCACCACGACGGTTTTCAGGCCTAGCTGTGCCGCGCGAATAGCGGTGACGTAACCGCCCGGGCCACCACCGACCACGATCACATCGAAGGCGTTATCGGCCATCACCTCCACCCCTCTTTCGTTCGCCCGCGCCGGCGAGCCCTATAGCAGCATGGTCAGCGGATCTTCGATCAGCTTCTTGAACGCGGCCAGGAACTCGGCCCCCACGGCGCCATCCACCACCCGGTGGTCCACCGACAGCGTGCAGGTCATGACCGTCGCCACCGCGAGCGCACCGTCCTTGACCACGGCCCGCTGCTCGCCGCTGCCGACCGCCAGGATGCAGCCCTGCGGCGGATTGATGACGGCGGAGAAGTCGCGGATCCCGTACATGCCGAGATTAGAGATCGAGAAGGTGCCGCCCTGATACTCCTCGGGCTTCAGCTTGCCCTCGCGCGCCCGCCCGGCGAGATCGCGCATGGCGTTGGAGATGTCGGCCAGGCCACGGGTCTCGGCCGCCTTGATGATCGGCGTGATCAGCCCGCTGGGCGTGGCGACGGCAACCGACACGTCGGCATGATCGAAATAGAGAATGCCTTGCGGGTCGAACGACGCGTTCGCCGCCGGCACCTTTTTGAGCCCCAAGGCGGCGGCGCGAATGACGAAGTCGTTGACCGAGATCTTGTAGTCGTCGGAACGGGCGTTCAGGTCCTTCCTGACCTTCAACAGCGCGTCCACCTCGCAATCAATCGACAGATAGAAATGCGGGATGGTTTGCTTGGCCTCGGTCAGACGCTGGGCGATGACCTTGCGCACGGAGGTCAGTGGTTCGAGCCGATAGCTCATGCCCAACAAATCGGCGAGCTGCTTGGCGCCCGGTCCCGACGGCGCGGGCCCAGCCACCCGTGCTGGAGCGGCCGCCGATGGCACGGTCTCGGCTGCAGCCGGCGCACCCTGCGCAATCGCCGCGTCGATGTCGGCCTTAACGATGCGGCCATGTGGCCC
>JBFELD010000091.1:0-8276 GCA_041552375.1 Kiloniellaceae bacterium
CTGACCGAACGCCAGGTCCTGAGCCCGCACCTGGTACGCATCCCCGGCCTGCTGGTCGACTGTGTCGTGCTGGCCGAGCCGGGCGATCACGCACAGACCTTTGCCGAGGGCTACAATCCGGCCTACACCGGCGAGATCCGGATCGCCGAACGAGATGCGACGCTGGTGCTGGACGAGCGCCTGGTCATCGGTCGACGCGCGGCACGGACACTCCGACCGGGCGCGGTCGTCAATCTCGGCATCGGGCAACCCGACTTCAAAACCGCCGGTCACATTGTCGAAGCGGCAGTCAAGGCTTTGCGCGATGGCCATCACGGCTATACCCCTGCCTGCGGCATCGCGCCGCTGCGCGAGGCGGTCGCCGAAGATCTGCACCGCCGCCTCGGCGCCGAGGTCGACCCGGACCTGATCATGGTCGTTCCCGGTGGCAAGGTGACCGCCAGCTTTGCGATCCTGATGTTCGGCGAGCCCGGGGTGGAGATCCTCGTGCCGGACCCGGGTTTTCCGCCCTATCGATCGGTCATCGATTACAGTGGAGCAACGGCTGTTCCCGTGCCCCACCGCGAGGAGAACGGCTTTGCCTTCTCGGCGGCGGAGGTGCTGGCGCGGATCACCCCGCGCACACGGTTGATCATCCTCAACAGCCCCTCCAATCCGACGGGAGGCGTCACCCCGCGCGAGGAGGTGGAGGCGCTGGTGGCCGGGCTCGCCCAACATCCGCATGTGGCGCTTCTCTCCGACGAGATTTATGGCCGGATGACCTACGGCAACGCCCAACACGTCAGCCTCCTGGGGTTCGAGGAGATACGCGATCGGCTCATCCTTTTGGATGGTTGGAGTAAAACCTATGCCATGACCGGCTGGCGCTTGGGCTATGGGGTCTGGCCGCGGACCTTGATCGAGCGGGCGCAGCGCCTGTCGATCAACATACATTCTTGCGTCAATGCGGCCGCGCAGCACGCAGCGATTGCCGCGTTGGAAGGGCCGCAGGAGGCGGTCGAGGCCATGGTCGTGGCCTTTGCGCGGCGGCGCGAGCTGATCGTCGCCGCGTTGAACCGCTTGCCGGGTGTCTCCTGTTTGATGCCCGGCGGTGCCTTCTATGTCTTTCCCAACGTTACCGCCACCAGGTTCGACGACAAGATCCTGGCCGAACGATTGCTGGAGGAAGCGGGCGTGGCGGTCTTGGCGGGGCGCGATTTCGGCGCCGAGGGCCGGGGGTATCTGCGTCTCTCCTATGCCAACAGCGAGGCCAATATCGAAGAGGCCTTGGCACGCATGGCCCGCTTCTTGGAGGCCTAGCCCCGCTATAAGGTGGCATGCGACACTGCGGTCAGGTCGACGTCTCTCGCCTGGCGCGGGTGCGCGCCACATCGACATCACCCTCGGGTGTGAACACCACGGTGTAGTCCCGCTCGGCGCTTTCCTGTGAAACCAGACCATTTGTTAGGTCCGTGGCAACGGCCTCGACGGGTCGCAGTGCCGGATCGCCGTAACCGCCGCCGCCCGGCATCTCCATGACCAGGGTCTCGCCGGCGGGGATCACCTGCCGGCCTTTGCCCTTCAAGCGTTGCCCGCTTCTCAGCGCAAGAATTCCGGTGGCCCCGGGGCCTCCGCCTTCGCGGCCGCGGGCCGGATGGTCGATCCGATCGAACAGCGCCGAAATGGAAAAGGCGGCGTCCTGGCGATGGGCGATCTCCATCACTTGGCCGAGACCGCCGCGGTGCAGGCCCGCCCCGCCGGAGTCCTGGCGAAACTCTTTCTTCCAGACCACCAGGGGCGCCAAGGTTTCATTGATCTCCACGGGGGTATTGCGTACGCCCGAGGGAAAGGCGGTGGCCGACATCCCGTCCTTGACCGGACGTGCCCCGGTGCCGCCCGCGTGGAAGAGGTTGACGGCGAAGGGCGTGGACGGTGTCTCGGTGCTGTCGCCGGCCAGCCCGTGGCCGCCCAACAGCACCGGGTTCCACAGGCTGGAGCTGCCCTCCGCAGGGACCTTGCCGCCCATCGCCTGGCCCAGGCAGCCCAGCACCACGTCGGGCAGCATCTGGCCGATCACATGGCGCACCGAAACCGCCGAGGGTGGCGGCGCATTGAGGATCGAGCCCTCCGGTGCCGACACGCGGATCGGCGCCAGCGAGCCGGCGTTGTTCGGCACCGACGATCCGATGACGCAGCGCACGCCGAAGGAGGCATAGGCCTGCGTGTAGGTGAGCGGCACGTTGATGCCGTAGCTGGAGGTTGGTGAGGTGCCGGTAAAATCGATGTCGATGCCGGTCTCACCGATGGTCAGCCTGGCCACGAGGTCGACCGGCTTTTCGTAGCCGTCGACACGCATGGCGTTTTCGTAGCTGCCGGGCGGCAGCGCGCGGATCTCGTCGAGCATCGCCGCCTGCGCGCTGCAAATGACGTGGTCGGCCAGCTCCTCTAGCCCGGTGAGATCGAACTCGCGCAGCATGGCCTCAAGGCGCTGGACACCGGTTTCGTTGGCCGCGGCCAGGGAATGAAGATCGCCCACCACCTGCTGCGGCTCGCGCACGTTTGCGCGCAGGATATCCAACAGGGTCTCGTTCGGCCGTCCCTGGCGCATGAGCGGCATGATGGGAATGTTGATCCCTTCTTCATAGACCTGGCGGCCGTCGGCGCCGAAGCCGAGGCCGCCGATATCGACGACATGGACCGTGTCGGCGAAGAGAGCGACGGGACGCCCCTCGAGGAAGGCAGGCGTGAGCACGGTGAAGTCGTGCAGATGCCCGGTCCCCATCCAGGGATCGTTGGTGAGATAGGCATCGCTTTCGGCCATGGTCTCGACCGGGTATCTCTCCAGGAAAAAGCGCACCGACGCGGCCATGGCGTTGACGTGGCCGGGAGTGCCGGTCACCGCCTGCGCCAGCATTCGGCCTTGGAGGTCGAAGACGCCCGCCGAAAGGTCGCCGGCTTCGCGCACCGCGGTCGAAAAGGCCGTGCGCATGAGCGTTCGCGCCTGTTCTTCGACCACGGCGATGAGCCGGTGCCAGAGGATCTGCCGATCGATGGTCGAAAGTGTGGCCTCAGCTCCGCTCACCGGTCCTTATCCTTTCGAGAGAGTTCCAGATAGCCGAGACCGTCGACCCGCAGATCGAAGCCGACCGGCACGACCGTCGTGGTCTCGTCCTCGACCACCAGAGCGGGACCCTCCAGACGGCTACCGGGCGCGAGCGCGGCCCGGTCGTAAAGCGCCATCGGCACCGTGCCGGCCACCGGATCGCGCACTTGTCGTATACCCGCGGGTTCGGGTGCGGCATGCTCGCCGACATCGGGGAGGGGTATGATGCGCCGCGGTTCGGTGGAAAGCGTCAAAGACCAGGTCAGGATCTCGATGTCGAGGTTTTCGATCAAGCGGCCGTATAGGCGACGATACTCGGCCTCGAAGGCCGCCTTGAGGACGGCGTCGTCGCCGCCGCGCAGGGCTTCGGCCGGGAGAGGCACGGTGATCTCGTGCCCTTGTCCCAGATAACGCATCGAAGCGGCACGTCGCTCGATCAAGTGTTCGCCGGGAGCGCCGGCGGTGACAACGGCGCTCGCTTCCCTCCGCATGTCGTCGAAGAGGGCATTGGCGGCCTCGGCCTCGAAGCGCATCAGCGGCATATAGCGGCTGCGCACGACCTCGAAGGCGATAGGCGCGGCCAGGAACCCGACCGCCGAGCCGACGCCGGCTTTGGTGGGGATGATCACCTTGTCGATCGCCAGTTTTTGCGCCAGCCGCGCGGCATGCAGCGGCGCAGCGCCGCCGAAGGCGATCATGCCCCGCTTGGCCAGATCCTTGCCCCACTCGATCGCATGGACACGCGCAGCGCTTGCCATGCTTTCGTCGACCATCTCGCCGATGCCGTAGACGGCCTCGTCCAGCGACGCGCGCAGAGGCTCGGCGACCTCGCCGGTGATCGCTGCCTTGGCCCGGTCGGGGCGCAGCTCAACCTTGCCGCCGGCAAATCGCCCGGGATCGAGGCGCCCCATCATCAAGTCCGCATCGGTTACCGTCGGTGCCTCGCCGCCTCGGCCATAGCAGGCCGGACCTGGCGCGGCGCCGGCGCTCTGCGGGCCGATCGCCAGGCGGCCCACGGCATCCACCGAGGCGATGGACCCACCGCCGGCTCCGATCTCGACCATTTCGATCACCGGAACTTTCAGAGGAAAGCCACTGCCCTTCATGTAGCGGTATTGGCGGTCGACCTCGAAGGTTCGCGAGACCAGCGGCTCGCCGTCGTCGATCAGGCAGATCTTCGCCGTCGTGCCCCCCATATCGAAGGAAACCGCCTGGTCGAGGCCGCATTGCCGGGCGATGTGGCTGGCCAGGATAGCGCCGCCGGCAGGTCCCGATTCGACCAGGCGGATCGGCAAACGCATACCGGTTTCCAGCGTGGTCAAACCACCGGCCGAGGTCATGAGGAAGATCGGGCAGGAAAAGCCGCGCTCTGCCAGGCCCGTCTTCAACGCCCCCAAATAGCGCGCCATCAGCGGCTGCACGTAAGCGTTGGCGACGGTCGTGGAGAGGCGGTCGTATTCGCGGATCTCGGGGCAGACCTCACTCGACAAGGAAAGCGGCAGGTCGGGATAGGCGTTGGCTATGATCTCCGCCACCCGCCGCTCGTGTCGCGGATCGGCGTAGGCGTGGAGGAGGCCGATAGCCACGGCCTCGATACCGTCGTCAGCGATCCTTGGCAGCAGTGTCTCGACGCTCTCCTCTTGCAGGTCCAACAGTGCCTTTCCGGTCCAGGTGAGGCGCTCGCGCACGGGCCAGCGCAGCGACCGCGGCACCAGGGGGGCCGGCCGGTCGGCGAGGATGTCGTATTGGGCAAAGCGGTTCTCGTAGGCCATTTCCAGCGTGTCGCGGTGGCCTTCGGTGACGATCAGGGCCGTCTTAGCGCCCTTGCGCTCGATGATCGCGTTGGTTGCCAGGGTGGTTCCGTGGATGATCAGGCCGATCTCCCGCGCTTCCATCGTCGTATCGGCGAGCAGGGCCTCGATGCCGGTCAGGACCGCTTCCTCGGGCCTGTCCGGCGTCGTCAGGACCTTGGCGCTCGAAATCTCGCCGGTGCGCTCCAAAGCGAAGTCGGTGAAGGTTCCCCCGATATCGACGGCGATGCGTGCTGTGGTCATGACGGGTCCGCGTGATGATCAGAAGGGAGGAGAATAGCCGTTGAAGGGAGCCACGCTAAAGCGAAATCAAGGCGCGATTGGCGCCTTGAAGTTTCGAGCGGAGGCGCTACCTCTATGGCGTGCATCGTCATGCCGGGTTAGATTTGATTCAACAATCAAAAAAAATGAGATGGGGAGGGGCAGGCCACCTAATGGAGACCGCCCATGAAGAAAGTCCTTCTCGCCTTTGCCGCCCTGGTTGTCGTCTTGATTGTCGCCCTATTCGTCGTTCCGCCCATGATGGGCGGGTTCGTGAAGGAACGTGTGGCCACGGCTGTCGAGGACGCCACCGGCCGTGAGGTCACGATCGATCGCCTCGACTTTGCCCTTTTGCCGTCCATTACCGTCGAGCTGGCGGGCTTGCGCTTGGGCAATGCGGAGGGCATGCCCTCGCCCGAGATGGTCTCCATCGGGTCCTTGGAGCTCGAGCTCGGTCTCTTTCCCTTGCTTGGCAAGTCGGTCGAGATCGACCGCCTGGTGGTCAGCGAGTTGGCGGTGTTCTTGGAAAAGGACGCGAATGGGCGCGCCAATTGGGTCTTTCCGCAAGCTCAACAGGATGGGGCGAAGCACGAGGGCGGGCAGGCGCATGATGGCAAGGGCGAGTTTCCTCTCTCCAACCTGATTCTCACGGACCTGCGTCTCGAGAAGACGCAGATCTCGTACTTGGATCTGGCGACCGGGCAGACCATTCAGGTCGGCGACTTGGGGCTGGCGGCGACCTTGCCGGGCCTTTCCAGGCCATTGGATCTTGCGGGTGGCTTCGTCCTCAACGACAAGCGCGTTGGCCTGCAACTCGGCATCTCCTCGCCGCGAGCCCTGGTGGAAGAGGGCGAGACGCAAATCGACGCGCGCATCGAGGCGGAGCTGCTGCAGGCAGGTGTAAATCTCGCGTTCAGCCAGGCGCCAGCGCTTTTGGCGGATGGCACAGCCAGCCTGGAGATCGGGTCGGTCGGTGATCTGTTGCTCTGGCTCGACCAGCCCCTGCCCGAGGGTCAGCCCGACCCTGGCCCGCTGAAAATCGCCGCGACCTTCGCCACCGAGGGCGAGCGTGTCGTCCTGCAAGAGGCGCTTATCGCCGGTGACGGCCTCGATGCGAAGGCCCAGGGCAGCATCGATACGAGTGGCGACGTTCTGCGCCTTGCCTTCGAGGTGGAGAGCGGCTTGCTCGACATCGATCGCTATCTGCCGCCTCGCCAACAGCAGGCCGAGGCGCCGACCGAACGGCCGATGGCGCGGGATCACGACGGTCCGCGCGACGATCCCATGAAAGGCCTGTCCGACGAGCCTTTCGATCTTTCCGGTTTGCAGGGGACCGAGGCCGATATTCGGGTCTCGGTCGGCGGTGTCCGCGCCATGGGTTATGAGGTCGGGCAAATCGGCTTCACCGCTCGCCTGACCGGCGGGGCCCTTCAAGCCGATCTGGAGCGCTTGGAGCTTTACGGGGGTGCGGTCACGGGGAGCCTCGCACTCGACGGTTCGGGTGAGGAGCTGGGCGTCGATAGCAACCTGGTCATCGACAATGTCGATCTGGGCAAGCTCTCGGCGGTGTCGGCGGCCGGTGATGCCCCGGTGGCGGGCGTCGCGTCGGGCAACCTCACGCTTGCCGCCAGCGGCGGGTCGCCCAGAGCCTTGGTCCAGGGTTTGCAGGCCGCGCTCGACTTCAAGCTCGGCGATCTCGATGTCAAGAACGCTGCCGGCGCAACGCTGACGGGGCTCGACGCCGCGGTGACGATACCGGGTCTCTCGCAGCCGCCCAGTGTCTCCGCCGCTGCGGTCTATAACCGCCGCAAGGTCACGCTCGACGTGGGCCTGGATCCGCTCGACCGGGTGCTATCCGGCGATCCCTTCGCTCTCAAGGTAGCGGCAAACGCTGATCTGATGACGTTTGGTTTTGATGGCACGGTGCAGCAACACCCGCTGCCCGGCGCCAATGGCACCTTGGCCTTCGCCTCGCCATCGGTCGGCAAGCTTTTGAGCTGGCTCGGCCAACCCTTGCCGAAGGGTCAACCCGATCCCGGCCCCCTCGAGATATCTGCCGAGTTGGCTGCCGAGGGCGAGCGGGTAGAGCTGACCAAGGCCACCATCAAAGGCGACGGCATGGAGGCGACCGCCAGCGGCCTGGTCGAGATGGCCGAGGACCGTAAGCGGGTGGCGCTCGACATCTCCGGCGGGTTCCTGGACATCGACCGTTATTTGCCGCCGCCGGCGCCCAAGCCCGAGCAGGCGGACGTCGCCGCAACCACGCCGGCCGGGCCCGGCGGTGAACCACTTGCGGCCTTATCGGATGAACCCATCGACCTCTCCGCCTTGAAGGCACTCGAGGCCGACATAAAGGTGGCACTGGAAGGCGTCCGTGTGGCGGGTTTCGAGATGGCGCCGATCGAGATGACCGGTGATGCGGCGGACGGCGCTTTGACGCTGGAGGTGACGCGCTTGGGCCTCTACGGGGGTAATGCGACCGGGCGCGTCCGGATGGCCGAGAGTGGCGGTGACCTTGACGCCGAGGTGGCTGTGCAGGTCGCTTCGCTCGACTTGGCGCCGCTGATGAGCGCGGCCGGTATGAGCCCGGCACCAGTGACCGGTATCGCGGGGCTCGACGTGACGGCCAAGGCGACGGGGCGCTCGCCACGGGCGCTTGCCAAGAGCCTCTCCGCCAAGGTGGCGGCAGCGCTCGATCAGGGGAGCTTGGCGGCGTTGGACGGCGGCAGCATCGATGGCCTGCGTGCCGAGGTCGATCTGCCGGGTATGGCCAACGCGACCACGGCGAAGGTGGCAATGCGTCTCAACGGTGAGGCGCTGGATCTGAACCTGGCGGTCGACACGCCCGAGCAGGCGATGAACGGCGAGGCCTTCGGGCTCGATCTCTCTCTGGCCTCCGCGCCGGCGACCGCGTCGGTCAAGGGCACGGTCCAACAGCAGCCGGTGCCCGGCCTGGATGGCGCGCTGTCCGCCGATATCCCCTCGCTGGGCGGACTTCTCGCTTGGATAGGACAACCCTTGCCAGAGGGGCAGCCTGATCCGGGTCCGATCAAGCTTGCCGGCTCGCTGGCCACCGATGGTGGTAAGGTCACCTTGAAGAGCCTCGATATCGAGGGCAAGGC
>JBFELD010000092.1:0-8258 GCA_041552375.1 Kiloniellaceae bacterium
CCCAGCCCCGCACCTCCTCACCCGCTTGCCAGAGCGCCAGGACCTCGCTCGTCTCCGCCCCGAGATGGATCGGCCGCCGGTCGAGGCCGAACTCGAAGTGCCCGACCCGGCGCATATGCTCGAGCATGCGGGGGTTGCGCCGCTCACCTTCGCAGAAGAGCGCGTGCTGCTTCATCAGCGAGGCGATGTGGGCCGAAGGCTCGCGCAGGGCGACGAGGAATTTCGCGTCGGGAAAGAGCTTCAGGATATAGGCCAAGCGCGCGATGTTGTAGTTGCCCTTGGCGGCATAGCGGCTCGCCCGTTGGATCAGCATCAGCTTGCGCAGATGGTCTCGGTAGAAGGTCTCGAAGGCCGGGTTGCGGGTGGTCTCGTCCAGCATCGAGGCGCGCGCGGGGTCGTGGCAATCGGGAAAGAAATGCATCCACAGGACTTCCTCGAAGGCCTCGGGGCTCTCGGGTGTGACCATGATGCCGTCGAGATGAGTACGCTCGACCGGCTCGGCGGACGGGCGCGCCAGGCGCGAGAGAACCAGGTCCCAAAAGTAAGGCGTGTAGATCAACGGGAAATCGCGATAGCGGTGGGTGGCGACCTGCGGCAAGGCACCGAATAGCTCCAAAAGGATCGTCGTCCCGGCGCGGGCAAGCCCGCAGATGTAGATCGGGCTTTCGATCCTCACGCCGGCCAAGCGCTCTTCCAGCATGTCGGTCTCGATAGCGCCGAGCCAGCGCCAGAACGGCGCGGTGCGGGTGACCAGCCCCCCCAGCAGGTCGGTCGCCCGTGGCACCTCGAACACGCTGTCCTCGACCCGTCGGGCAGCTCCTGTGACTGGCGCGGCGGAGTGCATGAGGCCGCTGTCCTTCCTCAGTGAATTCGCAACGCGACCTTGACGAACAGGGATCCGATCAGAAGAACGCTCAAGAAAACGGCCTCCCATCCACGCAGCCAGGAGGGACCAAAGGACAGGTAGTGCGCCGGCGGCAAGTCCAGGGTTATGAGATCCACCGGCCCCTCGGATGGCAGATAGCCGATAGGATTGCCGATCAGGTTGTTCCACCAGGCGCGTTTATGGATCGTGGTCACCGCGTACGGCGGCGGCAGATCCAGCAGAACGCGGCCCGCGGGGCCGAGAACGGTCAGCCGCTCTCCCTCCGCGGGCCAGATCACGTGCAGCACGTTACCTGGCGTGGTGGCCTTCGTGCCGCCCGCCGTCGCGTGAAGCTTGGCGTCGTCGGGTTGTGCTCTGAGCTCGACCGGGGTCCCTGGCGCCGCGATGTGATGTCCGTACGTACTATCCAGCCAGACCAGGAGGCTGATCAGGGGCAGCGAGGCGAGAATGGCCGGGATGAGAGTGAGGCGAAGCTGCCTGAGAGAGGTTCCGATCGCTTGACCCAGTAGCCGCGTCAGGCCTTCGAAGTCGCCGTCGTAGCTCCGTAGTTTGAGCTTCGCCGCCCGTGCGGCGGATTTGGTTTCCTCGATCGCCCGCTGGCGCGAGAGGATCCGGTAAAGCCCCATGGAGACGAGAGCGGCGAGGAGGCCCCAGATGACCAGTGCGCCGCTCGTGGAGACGAGTGCCCGCAAGAGCGGATCGAGTGCGGCGAAGAGTGGTGCGGGAGCGTCGAATATGGCCATGCGATAAGCATCCGGGCCCTGCGGCCACCCCGTGTCGCTAACGATCCTCGGGCTGGGCCGGCGACTGATTCTGGAGGTTTCCTGCCCGCGCCTTGCGCATCATCCGCCGGATCGGCCATACGACGACGACCCCAATGGCGAGCAGCAAAGCTCCCAGCAGACCGATGACGGCGCCGATGGCGCCAAGACCGGCGCCGGGCCCGATGTAGGCTAGAGCCGGCGTCGCCGGGAACAACAGGACAAGCGCAAGGGCAGCGAGGATCGCGCCGCTAAGGCGCTCGGCCCGGCAACGGCGCCATTCCCGCGGGGCTTTGGGCCACCGCCGTTTTCCGCAAGAACGACAGCTGGCTGATGGCATAACGCTCTCCTCCCATGATCCAGGCGACTTCGGCATCATTCACTCCCGAGCGGTGAGGGTTAATATACTCCCAGACGATCTCGCCGTCGCGCGTGATCTCCAGCAACCGACCGGCGGCCGATTCGGTGATCAGCACGTTACCGTTGGGCAGCACTTGCTGGCGTCCGCGTAGGGCGCTGAAGAACGGCGCGGCGTCGGTGCCGCTATAGGTCCAGGTGACCGTCTGATCACGCGGGTCGAATTCGACGACACGCGACGCGCCGCCCGCGCCGAAGTGCCCGCGGTTGTCGAACAACATGATCCGTCCGTTGGCCAGCAGATCCGGGTCGTGCGGCGCCAACCAGGGCCCACGATAAGCCCAAACCACGCGTCCCTCGACCGGGTCGATGGCGGCGATGGTGTTGATCTGTCGAAAGCAGACGATCACCTGTCCGGGTTGGAGAACGGTGGACCCCACGTCAATGGGGCGCCGGACCAGCTCCACGGCGTTGGTGTGCAGGGGATCGTTGCCCTCTCCCGCCGCGGTTACGGCCAACCGGGCGAGGTCGGCGTAGGGGGAGGCCGCCAATGCGCTCAGCAATGATACTCGCCGCAGCTCCTCTCCCTCTGGCGACAGCACGACCAGAAAGTCCTCGAGGTATGGCGGCGCAATTTGCTTCAGCCCGGCGAGGGGTTTGTGTTCGATGCGATGGCCGAGGCCGTAGATGCGCCCATCCGGGCCAACGTCGAGATCGTGGTGCATCCGCTCGGCATAGGTCCAGATCGGCCGGGAGTCTTTGTCTATCTTGGCAAGCCCATAACCCCAGGGCGTATCGCCGCGGGCAATGTAGACGGCCAGCAAGTCGCCGTTGGGAAGCACCTTCGCGGCGCGCCAGAAGATCATGTCATCGGACCGGGGCTCGTCGACGTGCGACGGTTCGGGCCAGGCCTCGGAGAAGTCCAGCGCCCAGCGATGCCACGGACGGCCCTCCATATCGACCAGGACCGCCTCGAGGTCGTGGGTCGAGAGATAGAGTGTGACGCCCTGATAGGCACGCGCCGCATCGTGGTGCGTCACCTCCTTGTCCCCCCGCCGCGCCGGCGCCCAGAAGAAGGAGTGTGAGGCATCGTCCCTCAAATAGCGCTCGACCAGCGCGTCGGCGCCGATGAAGGCGACGCGCAGCTCACGATAAGGCGGTAGCTTGTAGGCGTAGGCCCCGGCGCCGATGATGAAGCTGATGAAAACCAAGGCGCACAACCGGGTGACGCTGCCGACGGCGCCAAATGCCTGCGCGGCTCTATTTGCTTGGTTATCTGCCATAGCCCCTTGGACCGGCGCTGCTGCCTTCAGGTGTGCGACGATTTTTTGTCTCGTGACCCCATGCGCCGAGCACCGGCGGAGGGTCCCGGGGACGCTAACAGCCGGCCCTTAAACGATACTTAATGATTTCAGTGGGTGCCGCTCCGAGGTTTCCGGCCGAACACCCGCAAAGGGCGATTTCTTTGCCGCGGAGATTGCGGTAGCTTTCTACGGTATGACAGGGTTGCGCATTGCGGCGGGTACGGCTCGACTAGGGGGAAATGATGTCCGGAAAGGCAGAGGCCAAGCTTTCCCAACTCATCGATCAGGTGACGCGACAAGTGGGAAAGAAGACGCGCAGCGGTAAGACCGCCGACGCGCTGGTCGACTTCACCCGTCGGCTTTACAAGAACGTTCCGCCCGACGATCTGCGCGGTATATCGCCGGAGAACTTGGCCGGCGCCGCGCATTCGCTTTGGAAGCTGATGGGGCAACGTCAGCCGGGCACGGCGAAGGTACGCGTGTTCAACCCGCGGCAGGACAGCGACGGTTGGGCGGTCGGCCACACCGTGGTCGAGATCGTCAACGACGATAAGCCCTTTCTCGTCGACTCCATGACTTTGGGCATCAACAACATGGGTGCCGAGGTCCATCTCGTGATCCATCCGGTCATGCTGGTCAAGCGTGCCTCCGGCGGGCGACTCCAGGGCATTGTCGACGAGACCGACGCGGCCGGAGCGCTGCACGAATCGATCATGCACATCCAGGTCAACGAACAGACCGATGAGGACTGCGAGAAGATCGCCAGACACCTCGAAGGCGTTCTCGACGAGATTGCGGCCTCGGTCGAGGACTGGCGCTCGATGCGCGCGCGCTGTGGCGAGCTTATCACCGAACTCGAGGACCGCCCGCCGCTCTTGCCGCACGCCGAGGTGGCCGAGGCCATCGCCTTCTTGAAGTGGATGGACGACGACCACTTCACTTTCCTCGGCTATCGCGAGTACCGCTTCGAGGGCAGGGGCGCGCGCGCAGTCTCCAAGATCGACCCGAAGAGTGGGCTCGGGCTGCTTCGCGACCCCGAAATCAGGGTCTTCAAGGGGCTGCGCAACCTGGGCAAGCTGCCGGCCGACGTTCGCCAGTTCGTGCGCGCGCCCGTGTTGCTGCGCATCACCAAGGCGAACAAGCGCTCGAACGTGCACCGGCCGGTGCAGATGGATACCGTCGCCGTAAAGATTTTCGATCAGAAAGGCAATGTGGCCGGCGAGAGGCTGTTCACCGGCCTCTTCACCTCGGTGGCCTATGCGCGCAGCCCACGCGAGATCCCGATCCTGCGTGAAAAGGCGGCCAACGTGATCCGCCGTTCGGGCTTTCGCGCTGGAAGCCACGACGGCAAGGCCCTGCTGCACATCCTCGAGACCTACCCGCGTGACGAGCTGTTCGAGATTTCCGAGAACGAGCTCCACGACATTGCCATGGGGGTCCTGCATCTGCAGGAACGCCAGCGCACCGCATTATTCGTGCGTCACGACCCCTTCGAGCGCTTCGTTTCCTGCATGGTCTATGTTCCGCGCGAACGCTACGACACCAACCTGCGGCACAAGATCGAGGCCATTCTCGAGCAGGCCTATGACGGCAAGGTGGAGACCTTTTCGACCCGCCTGACCGATGCCGCGCTGGCGCGGGTTCATTTCATCATCGCAACCCACGAAGAGAGCATACCGAAGGTCGACACCCTCAAGCTCGAGGCGGGTTTGGTCGAAGCCGCCCGTTCCTTCGTCGACCACCTTGAGCAAGCGCTCGTTGCCGCACTTGGTGAAATCCAGGGTATCAAGACCCTGCGCCGCTTCGAGCGCGCCTTCCCGGCGAGCTATCAGGAAGCCTTCGACGCGAAGAGCGCCGTGGCCGACATCGCGTGCATAGAGCACGCGATCAAGAGCGGCGATCTGGCCATGAACCTTTATCGCCCGGCGGGTGCCGCCGCGGAGATCCTCAATTTCAAGATCTATGTGTCGGGTGATCCCGTGCCGCTTTCGGACATTCTGCCCATGCTCGAAAATATGGGCTTTAGGGTTATCGGCGAGGTTCCCTACAAGGTCGCACCGACCGGCCATGACGAAGCGATCTGGATCCACGACTTCGATATGGACGTGGTGGGCGAACGGGAGGTCGACCTCGACGTTGTGCGCGAGCACTTCCACGACGCCTTCCATCGCGTGTGGCACCGGCGCATGGAGAACGACGGCTTCAACAAGCTGGTGTTGGGCGCCGGCCTCACCGCGCGCCAGGTCATCGTGCTGAGGGCTTACGCCAAGTACTTGCGCCAGGCGCGCATCCCCTTCAGCCAGCGCTATATGGGGGAGACCCTGGCCGGCAATCCGACCATCACCCGGCTTTTGATCGATCTATTCGAGTCGCGCTTCGATCCCGCGCGGACGGCGGGTTCCGACAAGCGCACAAGCGCGCTGCGCAACGCCATTCTTCAGGAGTTGGAGGACGTTGCCAACCTCGATGAGGACCGCATCATCCGGCGTTATCTCAACATCATCGAGTCGACGCTTCGCACCAACTTCTACCAGACCGGCGACGACGGGGCCGAGAAGGACTACTGTTCCTTCAAGCTCGATTCGAGAAACATCGACGAGCTGCCCCTGCCGCAACCGTTCCGGGAGATCTTCGTCTACAGCCCGCGAATCGAGGGCGTGCACCTGCGTTTCGGCATGGTCGCGCGCGGCGGCCTCAGGTGGTCGGATCGGCGCGAGGATTTCCGCACCGAAATCCTGGGCCTGGTCAAAGCCCAGCAGGTCAAGAATGCGGTGATCGTGCCGGTGGGCTCCAAGGGTGGCTTCGTGGTCAAGGATCCGCCGCCGGCCGAGGCCGGGCGGGACGCCTTTCTGGCCGAGGGGATCGAGTGCTACAAGACCTTCATCCGGGGCCTGCTCGACATCACCGACAACCTGCGTAAAAGCAAGTTGATCCCACCAACCCAAGTGGCGCGCTACGATGGTGACGATCCCTACTTGGTGGTCGCCGCCGACAAGGGCACGGCGACCTTTTCCGACATCGCCAACTCGGTCTCCATCGACTACGGGCATTGGTTGGACGACGCCTTCGCCTCGGGCGGCTCGGCCGGCTACGACCACAAGAAGATGGGGATCACGGCGCGCGGCGCTTGGGAGTGCGTCAAGCGTCACTTCCGTGAGCGCGGCAAGGATATCCAGAACGAGGATTTCACCTGCATCGGCTGCGGCGACATGTCGGGCGACGTGTTCGGCAACGGCATGCTGCTTTCCCGGCACATCAAGCTCGTTGGTGCCTTCAACCACGTTCAAATTTTCGTCGATCCCGACCCTGACCCGGCGACATCCTGGGCCGAGCGCAAGCGCCTCTTCGACCTGCCCCGTTCGGCCTGGAGCGACTACGAAGCCTCTCTCATTTCCAAAGGCGGCGGCGTTTTCGAGCGCAAGGCCAAGTCGATCAAGACCTCGCCCGAGATGCGGAAGATCTTTGGTATTTCGAAGGCTGAGGTGACACCTAGCGAGCTGATCCGGGCTATGCTCAAGGCCGAGGTGGAGCTGCTTTGGTTCGGCGGCATCGGCACTTACGTCAAGGCGATCGGCGAAAGCGACCTCGATGTCGGCGACCGGGCGAACGACTCCCTGCGCATTACCTCTCGCGAGGTCGGCGCCAAGGTGGTCGGCGAAGGGGCGAACCTCGGTCTCACGCAGCGTGGCCGGGTCGAGTACGGCCTTGCCGGGGGCGCCTGCAACAGCGATTCGATCGACAACTCGGCCGGCGTCGACTGTTCCGACCACGAGGTCAATATCAAGATCCTGCTGGGCGCGATCGAGCAAGCCGGCGCGATGACCCGCAAGGATCGCGACAAGCTGCTGGCCAAGATGACCGACGAGGTGGGCGAGCTGTGCCTGCGCGACAACTATCTGCAGGGCCAGGCGATCACGGTGACGCACCAGCTCGGTGCCCATTTGCTCGATCGCTTCGGGCGTTTCATGCGCGCCATGGAGAAGGACGGCCATCTGGACCGGGCGATCGAATACCTGCCCGACGACGAGGTCATTCTGGAGAGGATCAAGCAGGGCATAGGTCTCACGCGGCCGGAGATTTCGGTGTTGCTCTCCTATTCCAAGAACGTGCTCTACGATGATCTCCTCGCCTCCAGCCTGCCTGACGATCGCTTCTTTCTCACCGACTTGAGCGACTACTTCCCCAAACCCTTGCGCAAGCGCTTCGCCCAGGAGATCCGCGAGCATCGGCTGCGGCGCGAGATCGTCACCACGGTGGTGACTAACGATCTCGTCAATCGGGTCGGCATCAATTTCGTTCACGAGGTGCGCGAGAAGACCGGCATGGCTCCCGATGAGATCGCGCGCGCCTATACGGTGACGCGGGAGATCTTCGGCATGAATGACCTTTGGTCCGCGATCGAAGCGCTGGATAACAAGGTGCCGGCGTTGACCCAATCGGCCATGCTTGTTGCGTGCGGCCGCCTGATCGAACGCGAGACCGTATGGTTCCTGCGCGAGGCCGGCCATCCGCTCCTTATAGAGAAGACCATCAACGACTACGCCGATGGCGTACGCACCTTGACCGGTTGCTGGGAGCGCCTGCTCTCCGCCGATGATCGGCAGACCTATAACGAGCGCACCCAAGCGTTCGAGGCGCAAGGCGTACCGGGCACCTTGGCCCGCCGCATCGCCATACTGGCGCATCTGGCGCCGGTTTGCGACGTCGTGCGCCTGGCCCGCGAGGCCGGCCTATCGGCCGAGAGGGTGGCCGAGGTCTATAGCAAGGTGGGCGACCGCTACGGCTTCGACTGGTTGCGGCGCGCGGCGTCGTCGTTGCCGACCGATACCGCCTGGGACAAGCTCGCGGTCACCGCGATCGTCGACGACTTCTACGGACATCAGGGCGAGCTGACCTCCAAGGTCCTAGGCACGCGGCACGACGGCGTGGCGGCCGAGCGGATCATCGACG
>JBFELD010000093.1:0-8247 GCA_041552375.1 Kiloniellaceae bacterium
CCTAAGACCCAAACGCCAGGTCAGGGCGAGATAGACGGTGAGAGAAGATTTGAACGGGGGCCCAAGGCCCCATAGAGGATCCCGTTGCCGTCAGCCGAGCAGGGCTTTGCGGCGGCGCACACTCTCGGCGGGCCAATAATCGTTTCGGTCGTAATATTCCTCAACCGCGGGCGTGCCCGGAGGAAGCGTCACCCAGGGCTGTTTGGAGCTCGTGAAGATATGAATATCGGGCGGCAAGCGATCGGGGTCGTCGAGCGTGCCCACCCGCACGAAACTGATCGCTGCCCCGGCACCGGCATAGTGGCTCCAGAGGGCGATGCGGCAGCTCGGACAGCGTAGGATCTTTTGGCCCTTGCCACTGGCCGACGGTGTTTCCACCGCTTCCGGCGACCCCTGCTCGAGGACCAGTCGCTCACTTTCGATCATGGCGTTGAGAGCGAAGGATGCGCCGGTTTCGCGCTGGCACCAGCGGCAATGACAGCAATGCACGAACATCGGTCGGCTCGTCAGGCGATAGCGCACCGCACCACAGGTGCAGCCGCCTTCTAAGTGGTGCTCGTCCATGGTGAGGTTCTCCCCGGCATGATCTCCACCCGGCTATTGGTCGGCGCTCTCCAGCACCGTTTCACCGCGCGCCTTGCGCGCCGCACGCTCGGCCAGCAGGCTGTCGAGCCAGCTTGTATCCATCTCCGGCACCGAGGAAAGCAACAGATCGGTATAGGGATGGTGCGGCGGGGTCAGGACCTCGTGCTTGAGGCCCTGCTGGACGATCTCGCCCTGATACATGACGACGATGGTGTCCGCGATCGCCCGTACGGTGGCGATATCGTGCGTGATGTAGAGGTAGGAGATACTGAGCTCATCCTGCAACCGCAACAATAGCTTCAGGATACCCTCAGCGACGATCTGATCGAGAGCCGAGGTAACCTCGTCGCAGATGATCAGGTCCGGTTCGGCGGCCAAGGCCCGTGCGATGCAGATGCGCTGCTTCTGCCCGCCGGAAAGCTCGCTCGGCAAGCGCTCGAGAAAGCTTTCATCGAGCTCGATCATCTCGAGCAATTCCTTGACCCGGCTTGCGCGTGCCGCGCCGGTCAACCCGTGGAAGAACTGCAACGGGCGGCTCAGGATATCGCGCACCCGCCGGCGCGGATTGAGCGCCGTGTCCGGCATCTGATAGATCATCTGCATGCGGCGCAGCAGATCCTTCGGCCGGCTCTTCAGATCCGCCGGCAGAGGCTTTCCTTCATAGGACACCTCGCCGGTCAGAGGCGGCAGCAGGCCGGTGATGACCCGCGCCAGGGTCGATTTGCCCGAACCGGATTCGCCGACCACGGCGACAGTGCGCCCGCGCGGCACTTTGACCGATACGTCCTGCAGCACCTTGGCGACCCCGTAGGCCGCATCGACGGACCGAACCTCGAGCAAGACCTCCTCGCCCGGTTCCTCCTCCTTGTGCAAGGAGCGCACCGCCCAAAGCGACTTTGTGTAGGGATGCTGTGGGTTGGCCAACATCTCGCCGGTCGCGCCCTCCTCCACCAGCTCTCCATAGCGAAGCACCATGACCCGGTCGGCCATCTGCGCCACCACCGCCAAGTCGTGGGAGATATAGATCGCCGCCGTGTTCAGATCGCGAACGATTTGCTTGATCGACGCCAGAACCTCGATCTGGGTGGTGACGTCGAGTGCCGTCGTCGGCTCGTCGAAGACGATGAAATCCGGCCCACAGGCCATGGCCATCGCCGTCATGGCACGCTGTAGCTGACCGCCGGAAACCTGGTGCGGGTAGCGCTCGCCGATATGCTCCGGGTCGGGCAGGCGCAAGCGGCGATAAAGGTCGATGGCCGTGCTCTTAGCCTCGGATTCACCGGTCACACCGTGGACCAATGGCGTTTCGCTGTACTGGTCGATCAGGCGGTGCGCCGGGTTGAATGACGCCGCGGCGGATTGTGCGACATAGGCGGCGTGCACCCCCCAGATGTTCCGCTTCTCGGCATCGCTGATCTTCAGCAGATCAACGCCATCGAAAACCACGCTGCCCGCCGTAATGAAACAGCCCGCTCGCGTGAACCCCATGGTTGCGAGGCCAAGCGTCGACTTCCCGGCACCCGACTCGCCGATCAGGCCGAGAACCTCGCCGCGATTGAGCGTCAGGTCGATACCCTTGACGATCTGGATTCGGACCTCATCGCTCTCGCCTTCGATGCGCAGGCCCCGCACCTCGAGCAGCGCATCACCTCGCCGTCCCGAGCGTCCGCCCGTTTCTTGCCCGTCCTGGTTCATTCCTTGAGCCCACTCGTCTTGTGCAGGAACCAGTCGACCACGAAATTGACCGCCACGGTCAGCAGTGCGATGGCCCCGGCCGGGAGCAGCGGTGTGATATCGCCGTAATTGATCAGCGTCGCGTTCTCGCGCACCATCGAGCCCCAGTCCGCCGCCGGTGGCTGGATGCCGAGGCCGAGGAACGACAGAGCGCTAATCGTCAGAAAGACAAAGCAGAAGCGCAGGCCGAACTCGGCCACCAGCGGCGGCATGATGTTGGGCAGAATCTCGCGCGTCATGATCCAGCCCAGGCCTTCGCCTTGCAGGCGCGCCGCCTCGACGAAATCCATGACGACGACGTTCATGGACACGGCCCGGCTCAGCCGGAAGACGCGGGTCGAGTCCAACACGGCGATGATGACGATGAGATTGATCAGAGAGGTGCCGACGATCGAGAGCAAGACCAGTGCGAAGATCAGCAGCGGTATGGCCATCAAAACGTCGACCGCCCGCCCCAGCGCCTGATCGGCCCAGCCACCCAGAATCGACGCCAGCAGACCGAGCGAGCCCCCGATCGCGAAGGCCAGTATGGTGGTGACGAAGGCGATGCCGATGGTATTGCGCGCGCCGAAGATCAATCGCGAGAGCATGTCCCGTCCGAGCTGGTCCGTGCCGAATACGAACTCATCGCTCCACGGCTCGTACTGTGAACCGACCAGCTCGTTTTCCGGATAGGGTGCGATCACCGGCGCGAAGACGCCGAGGATGATGTAGCAGACGATGACGATCAGACCGATTTGAGCGCTCAAGGGCGCGCGACGTAGCTCACGCCAGGCCGTCTCCCAGCGCGAGCGCTGCCGCGGGGCCGGCGCCGCCTCGGCAAGCAGCGCGTCTTCCGGCTGGACGGGTTTGCTATCGGGCGCGTCGGTCATCGTGGATGCAGCAGCCTTGGGTTGGTGACGATGGAGGCGATGTCCGCCAGGAGATTGAGCAGGATATAGGCGATCGCGAAGATCAGCGCGCAGGCCTGCACCACGGGAATGTCCCGGCGCGAGACAGCATCGACCATGAGCTGGCCGATGCCGGGATAGACGAACACCACCTCGACCACGACGACGCCGACGATCAGATAGGCCAGGTTCAAGGCGATCACGTTGGCGATCGGTGCCCAGGCGTTGGGCAGCGCGTGATGGTAGATGATGCGCGACGGCGACAGCCCCTTGAGGCGCGACATCTCGATGTAGGGGCTGGCCAGCAGGTTGATGATCGCGGCGCGCGTCATGCGCATCATGTGCGCGACGATGACCAGGACCAGCGTCATCGCCGGCAAGGCACAGCGGACAACCCGCTCCATGAAGGGCGTATCGGCCGAGACGCTGGCCAGGGAATAGAAGATCGGAAACTTGACCGCCAGAAACAGCATCAGGATGTAGGCGACGAAGAACTCGGGGACCGAGATCGAGGTCAGCGTCGTCAGGTTGACGATCCGGTCGAAGACGCTGTTGCGGTAGAGCGCCGCCAGCATGCCGAGTGCCAATGCCAACGGCACCGCAATGATCGCAGCCATCGCGGCCAGGAAAAGCGTATTGGCCAGTCGTGGCGCCACCAACGAGAGGACCGAGCGTTCCTGACCGCCGCCCAGGGCGCCGGCGCTGGCGAAGGAGTTGCCGAAGTCGCCCTGTAGGACACCGCCGATCCATTCGAGATAACGCACCGGCGCTGACCGATCGAGGCCGATCTCGCGTTGGAACGCGGCCACCGTCTCGGGCGTCGCCGATTGGCCGAGAATGGCTTTGGCGAAGTCACCAGGCAGCATCTCGATCGTCGAAAAGATGATGATCGAGACCACGAACAGCGTCAGGACGCCAAGCCCCAAACGCTGCAGAACCGTGCGAAGGACTGCGTTCACCTGACCGCCCCTGTCACCCGAATGACGCTCTCACACTCGTCGCCTCGTTGCGATGGCAGGACCTCGGCGGCCCGATCGGAACCATGCCGATCGGACCACCGCCATCCTGTGCCGCACCGCAAGTCTTAGGCGAACCACCAACGCTCGGCGATCCGCAGGCCGTCGAACTCCCAATTCGGCGCGATCTCGCCGTGGGCCAGCTTGGTGGAGTAGGCCCCGAGGAGATTGTTGAACACCAGCACGATCTGGCCGCCGTCGTCGTGCACGAGCTGCTGCATCTCGGCGTACATCTCGCCACGCGTCTTCTCGTCCGTTTCGGCACGGGCGATTGGCAATAGCTCGTCGAAACGAGGATTGGCCCAGAAGGTCTCGTTCCAGGCCGCCCCGCCCTTGTAGGCGGTCGAGAACATCCAGTCGATGGTCGGCCGGCCGGACCAATAGGACGCGCACCAAGCCTTCTTGAGCCAAACGTTGTCCCAGTAGCCATCGGCCGGCTCGCGCACCACGTTGATGTCGATACCACCCTTGGAGGCATGCTCCTTGAACAGCACCGCCGTGTCGACGGCGCCGCCGAAGGCCGCATCGGCAGCCGAGAGATCGACCTGAAGCGAGGAGAGTCCCGCCTCCTTGAGATGGAACTTGGCCTTGTCGGGATCGTAGCTGTGCTTGGGCTCCGGATCGATCGAGTACTTGATCGACGGCGCGATGGGATTGTCGTTGCCCGGCGTCGCATGACCCAAGAAGATCTTGTCGACGACCTCCTGACGGTCGATCCCGTGCTTGATCGCCAGACGCACATGAACGTTGTCGAAGGGCGCCATGGTGACGTTCATGGGCAAGACGTAGTGAGCGTAACCCGTGACCTCGCTGATCGCGACGTTCGGCACACGCTGCAAGAGATGAAGCGTCTTCAAGTCCGGACGACCGATGTAATGCACCTCCCCCGTGGTCAGCGCGTTGGTGCGCGCGGCGACGTCGGTGATGTTGACGAACTCGACCTCGTCGAAGTAGGGCCGGCCTTCCTTGTGGTAGTTGGGATTGCGCTTCATTTTGGTGCGCACGCCGGGCTCGAACGTCTCCAGGATGAAGGCGCCGGTCCAGGTGCCCGACTCCCAATCGACGCTGCCGTTGTCCTTCGCCTGTAGAATCGGAATGTGATAGTCGCTGCACAGGTAGGGGAAGTCGGCGCTGCCCCCGGTCAGGGTGAAGACCACCGTCTCGGGGCCGTCGGCCTTGATGTCGGCGATCGATGCGAGAACCGACTTCACCGCCGACTTGGAGTCCTCGCCCATGTGGTGGCGGAAGGAGGCAACCACGTCGTCAGCGGTCACGCTCTTGCCGTTGTGGAAGGTGAGGCCCTTGTGCAGCTTGAAAACCCAGGTCATGGCGTCGGCGGAGGGCTCGAAGCTCTCGGCCAAGTCGCCGATCACGTTACCTTGGGCGTCCACTTCGGTCAGGCTGTTGGCGCCGGAGCCCCAGAAGGGGACCTGCGTGCCCATGTCCGGCCAAGTCCCCGGATCGAAGCTGTCGGTGGTGGCCCCCTGTGGAATGCCGAATCGTGCCAGGCCGCCACGCTTCGGGGTCGCGGCGATACCGGCGCTGCTCAGCATCGTGGTCGCCAGTGCCGCACCAGTGCCCAGCGCCACGGCGCGTCCCATGAACTCGCGCCGCGAGATGCGGCCCTTTTTGATCTGGTCGAGCCAATATTCCAGTTCGGTCATTTGTTGCCTCCCTAATGTCAATACCCGCGTTCACCTGATGGCATTCGTGCCCCAAGGCGCCGGTATGTTCGGTCTCGATGGTCCCCCCCGGGCCTTGCGGCGTCTCTTGGGCCGCCGCGGCGGTCACGCCTTTATTTGGTCCGATGTTAGCCGGTCGTCACGGATGAGCGCGTCTTCCGGTAACCAAATTGCTAGCAGAATTCGGATTGCTTGGCGAGCCCAATCACCGACCAATTCTCTTCACGGAACCGTGTCTATTCGGATGACGGTCCGAAGAGGTGATCGAGAAATCCGCGGAACCAAGCGTCCTGTGCCGCGTCGTGCGCATCGCCCCGCCGGTCCTGCTCCTCGCGGGTCTGAACGCCGGGCTTGTCGTAGGGTGCATTGTCACGCTGCTGCCACCGGCGAAAGCCATCGCGGGTGACCTCGGCGTGGAACTGGAAGCCGAAGACCTTGTCGCCGTGCGAGAAGGCCTGGTTTTCGTAAGCCTCGCTGCGCGCCAAATGACGCGCGCCTTGCGGGATCTGGAACTCGTGGTAATGGGACTGGCTGACCACGAGACGTTCGGGGAACAGCTCGCGGCCCGCCTCGGTCGCCGCGATCTCGTAGTAGCCGAACTCGTGCAGGCCGTGGTCGGCCGGGCCGACGTGGGCGCCCAGCACGTGGGCGACCATCTGGCCGCCCTGACAAATCCCAAGCACCGGGAGTTCCCGGGCCATGCAGGCTTCGATCCATCGCATCTCCTCGCCCATGAACGGAAGCTTTGGCGTGTCGGCGATGTTGAAGGGGCCGCCGTAGAGGATGGTGCCGGCGACCTCCTCGTCGAGCGGTTCCGGCCAGTCACCCTTGAAGGGCCGGCGCCAGTCCAAGGCGTAGCCCAGGCGCGATAGATGATCACTGGCGCGATCGTCGCAGGGCGCCTCGTCATGCTTGATCAGAACAATGCGACGGGCCATCGGCGCTCTCCCCGTCAAGAGGGTTGAACAACGGCCCCTGCTCTTCATCGCCCGGTGCCAGCGGCGAAGAGAGGCTAGATCGGCGCGTGCGGACTGTCCAGTTTTCGGCGTGGGTGGGGCAATCGCCCTGCACGAAGCTTTTCGCCGCCGTCTCAAGGGTTATTCTGGTCCGAATGACAGGTCGGGGACCGACTCGATGGATGCCACCACACTCTATCGCAAGAGCTTGGTCTGGGACGATCACGCCGGCTTTGAGCTGTTGCCCGATACGCCCCTGGGCCCACTCCTCACCCCCTGGCATCAAGCAGGCGTGGACTACCTCTCCATCAATGTCGCCTATGACGCCCAACCAGCGGATCAGGCGCTCCAGACATTGGCCGCGGTACACAACCGCCTGCCGATCGAGGCGCCGGGCTGCCGAATTGTCGCCACGGTCGCCGACGTCGACCGGACGCGGGCCGACGGCAAGATGGCCGTCACCTTCGACATCGAGGGCATGAACGCGCTGGCTGGCCGGATCGACCTGATCGAGCGTTACTATAACCTCGGCGTGCGCCACATGCTGATCGCCTATAACCGCAACAATCTGGCTGGCTCCGGCTGCCATGACGAGGACACCGGCCTTACCGATTTCGGGCGCCGTGCGATCGATGAGATGAACCGTGTCGGAATGGTCGTGGACTGCTCTCACTGCGGTTTCGAGACGACGATGGCGGCGATGGAGCGCTCGTGCGATCCGATGATCTTCTCGCACTCCAATGCCAGGGCGCTCGTCGACCACGCGCGAAACATCACCGACCAGCAGATAAGGACCTGCGCCCAGACCGGCGGTGTGGTGGGGATCAATGGCGTCAACCTGTTCCTGGGCGAAGCGGTCGCAAGCCCCGCCGCCGTCGCCCGCCACGTCGCTTATGTGGCGGAGTTGGTGGGACCGGACCATGTCGGCCTCAGCCTGGACTATGCGCCCGACCTAGAGCCCGAAGGGGACGCCGCCGAGAGTGACTCAATGGTTGAGATGTTTGGCCTGAACCCCAGCTTCTGGCCCCCGCAGGCAGGCTACGATGGGGCGGTCCATTGCCTCGATGTCAGGTGCCTGCCGGAGATCACGGGGGAATTGCTGAAACTCGGCTTCAACGACAAGGAGATCGCCGCCGTGTTGGGGGCGAATTTCAAGCGCGTTGCGGAGCGGGTATGGAAAGAGCCGCAAGGCTCGTGATCTTCCCCAGGTCTTGGGCCACCGTGCCCGTATAATTTAGCTGTAGAGCTCGATCTCGCCGATGTTTTTCGCGTTGGCTTTGCTGTAGCGACTGTAGCGCTTCTTAACCGGATCGGTCAGCTCGTCGCGGAAGGCGGCGCTAAGGCGGATGGCGCCGATCCCGCCCGCCCCTTCGACGACGTCTTC